>NZ_PCZI01000029.1:0-11470 GCF_002554085.1 Lactobacillus sp. UMNPBX1 | reverse complement strand
CCTTACATGTCTGTTTTTAAGCTCTCGTCGCATCTCTCGAAGCGACTTTATTAATTTACCTTATTTTCTCCGCTTTGGCAAGTCTTGCTCTTCGTTCGGATTTTTAATATGAATATTTCAATATCAAACGTATCTTAATACTATTATTCGTATCTATAATAATTTAAAAAACATTTAACTTGATTTTCTCTGCATTCTTCAAATTGTTCGAACATTACTTTGTGAAAATTAAAAAACTTTTTTTAAATTTTTCAACAAAAAAAGTCTGAGATTCTTCTCAGACTCATTTTAGACACCATACTTGCGTCGAATATCGCGCTTCTGGTCTCTTTCTTTAATTGTTTGCCGTTTGTCATATTCCTTTTTACCTTGGCCAACACCAATCAATACCTTGGCAAAGCCATGTTTTAAATACACTTTAAGTGGAATAATTGCAATACCACGCTCTGATTGTGCTTTGGCCAAACGTGCAATTTCTTTTTTATGCAAAAGAAGGCGCCGACTACGTAGTGGTTCATGATTGTACCGATTGCCTTGCTTATATTCACTAATATGAACATTTTCTAGCCAGGCTTGTCCGTTGACGATCTGCACATAACCATCCCGCAAGTTGATTCTTCTAGCTCGTACAGACTTAATTTCGGTTCCAGTTAAAGCAATTCCTGCTTCCAATGTTTCCTTAATAAAATAGTCGTGTCGTGCTTTTTTATTTTGTGCAATTAAATTATCTTCTTTTTCTTTTTTCATTAAGATCAATCCCTAATGTTTAAAATTTCTCCGACCTCCACGGTTTCCATTACCTCGGCCACGGCCATGATCGCTGTGATTATTAAACTGACCACCACGGCGTCCGTGATTATTGCGAAAGCCACGGTTTCCACGACGACGATTATTCATTCCGCGATCGTTATGCTCATGCTTAGGCGCATTAGGATCATATATTTCAAAGTCTAACTGATGTTGTTCAACGTTAGCATTAATCAAGGTTACCTTAATTGGCATCCCTACCTTATATTGCTTATGAGTACCTCGACCAGTTAGCGTCAATGATTTTTCATTAAAACTGTAAAAATCATCAGTCAAATTCGAAATATGGATTAATCCCTCAATCGTATTTGGTAATTGAATAAACATCCCAAAACTAGTTACCGAAGATACTACCGCGTCAAAGTGTTGCCCCACTTGATCGGCCATATATTCTGTCATCTTCAAGTCATTTACTTCACGTTCAGTATCAATTGAACGTCTTTCTTGCGTTGAAGTTTGTTCTGCAACATCTGGCAAGTAACTAGCAAAATGCTTTTGCACTTCTTCATTAGTCCCCTGGTCTTGATATGCATGGATCATCCGGTGCACCATCAAGTCAGAATAACGTCTAATTGGTGAAGTAAAGTGAGTATAGTATTCTGCAGCTAAGCCAAAGTGTCCCAGTGCTTCTTCTGAATAATGCGCTTGCTTTAAGCTACGTAGCATCATCATTTGTACTACAGCTTCCTCTGGAGTATCTGTAGTTTTAGAAACTACTTTTTGTAAATCAATTGGCTTAACATTATTTGGATCCGCATGAATATTCAAGCCAAATGCGCTACAAAATTCAAAGAAAGTCTTGATTCTTTCGGCATCTGGTGTTTCGTGAACACGGTACAAGAATGGAACATGCTTTTTGAAGAAATCTTCGGCCACGGTTTCATTAGCCATTAACATAAATGATTCGATCATCTTTTCGGCAGTACCACGTTCATGCAAAACAATATCTGTTGGCTTGCCTTGATCATCAACAATAATTTTTGCTTCTGGTTCTTCAAAGTCAATAGCACCACGTTGATGACGTTGTTTATACAAAGCAGCATGCAAATCTGCCATTTCTTCAAGCATTGGTCGGAGTTTAACATACTTATCCTCCAAACCATTCATTTCGCCCTTAAGAGTTTTGTTAACCTTGTTGTAGGTCATTCGACCATGTGAGCGCATGACAGAAGGATAAATTTTATAACCTACTCTTTTACCTTCTGGCGTAATTTCCATGTCACATGACAAAACAAGCCGGTCCACGCCTTCATTTAAGGAACAAATTCCATTAGAAAGTCTAAATGGCAGCATTGGAATTACCCGATCAACTAAGTAAGTACTGTTGCCACGAGCAAATGCCTCTTCGTTCAACGGCGTATTTTCTGTCACATAGTGAGAAACGTCCGCAATATGAACACCAAGGTGATAATTGCCGTTAGGCTTTTTCCATAAAACTACAGCATCGTCAAAGTCCTTAGAATCATCCCCATCGATAGTGACTGCAGGTTGGTCAGTAATATCTACTCTACCCTTTTTTTCCTCTTCAGTAACATGATCAGGAATAGCATTAGCTTGCGCCATTGCATCTTCAGGCCATTCAGTTCTTACATCATGTGCTGCCACAATTGACATAATGTCAACACCAGGGTCATTTTTATTACCAATAATGTTGACTACTGCACCAGTCATTGACTCAGGATTTTCCTCATCTGGATAATCCTTAATTGAGACCTTAACCATATCGCCCATTTGAGGGATCAAGCCATTTTCAGACAAATAAACTCGGTATTTATGCAACTTTTTATCGTTACTCAAAGCATAGCCGATAAAATGACTGATTTTTCTTTGCTCATCAGTTAGCGGATGAAATTCACCAACTAACGTTTCCAAACCATGTTCAAGGATCTCTTCAACTTGACCTTCTGGTCCTTTACCATTCCAAGGATTACCACCAGCAGTGATCTTTACTTTTACTCGGTCACCATTAACGGCATACTTGGTATAATCTGCGGCAACAAAGACGTCGTCCGCATTTTCATCATCTAATCTAACAAAGCCAAAGCCTTTATCATTAGCTCTGAATTCACCTTCAACTTCAGTATTTTCTTGAGCTAATTGGTATTGTCCTTTGCCATCTGTAATAATCTTTTTATCGTGCTCTAAAAAAGAAAGAGCCTTAATTAATTCAGTAAAATTACCTAATCTATCACGACGTGCTTCACGTTCAATTTGATCTACACGAAATTGTTTTTGTGGATTATGGCGAAAAATTTCTAAAACGCCGGCCAAAATTTTTTCGTTTTGTGCCATGCAGTTATTCTCCGATCTTTAAATTTAATAAAAAAAGCCTCCCCATCATATTTTGATCGGGAGGTACAAAATTTATTTTGAAGACATATAAGCTAAGATAATAGCAAAGACGAAAAAAAGTACCAATAAAACTGAGGTTACTTTTTCCATAAATGCTTCAAAACCACGTTTTTTGGTTTGCCCACTAAAAACGGCACCGCCAGATAAGGCGTTCAATGCATCTTGTTGTTTTTGTGGCTGCATCATTGTTGCAATGACAATTAAGATTGAAACAATGATTAGTAGCGTCATAACTAAATTATACAATGCGCTGCCTCCAATACACACATACGATTTACTTACCAAGTTTATCACAAATTACTAGTTTTTGCAGTTATTTTTTTAGTTCAGGCGCATCTGTCTTGAAATCTTTTTGCGTCGTTTTACGATGATTTTGATACCACAGTGAAGTTTTGCTTGGATCATCAAACAAACGTTTTAAAGATGGCGCCTTGTTATAGTCGTAATCCTTCGGCTTGACTCTAGTAAACCATTTTGGTTTATAGAATCGGAGCAGATTGCCATTAATTACACGATCTGACAAAGACAGCTGTGTAGTTACGGTGTTAGAAATTGCAGTTAATTTTTCTTTTAATTTCTTATTAGGTTTGATCCTTTCACCCGTCTTGGTGTCATAATAATCGCTACCCACCTTAGAATATTCCGGAGTGATAAAGTCACCATTTCTTTGTGCTACAATTTGCGGTGCATTTTTGCTTAGCAAGTCATAGCCAAATTGGATCGTATCTTTGTCTTTGATCCCCAGCAAGTTCAGTAAGGTTGGTAAAACATCGATTTCACCGCCGTAGGTGTGATTAATGCCACCCTTTAGTCCTTTCATATGGAACATCAAAGGAACTCGCTGGAACTGCAAATTATCAAAGTCATTAAACGAATCTTTCTTAAGCAATTCTGCACTAGCCTTATGGTGATTACCTGAAATCCCATAGTGATCACCATAAAATACTACTAGTGTCTTCTTATCTAGGCCCGTCTTCTTCATCCAACGCATAAATTCACCAATTGCTTGGTCTAAATAATGCGCGGTCTGCACATAACCATCAACTGTTTCATCCCCAGTATTCGTTTTATCAATCGTCTGATTCTTTTTATCGATATTATACGGATAGTGGTTCGTTACAGTAATCATCTTTAAATAAAATGGTTGTGGTAAACGCTCAATGTACTTGATTGATTGATCAAAGAAAATTTTATCTTTTAAGCCATATCCGATATAGTAGCTTGGTTTGTTCTGATAGAAAGACAGTGGCATAAAGTATTGGTAGCCAAATGACTTATAAGCATTATTTCTATTCCAGAAGGAGCCAGCACCACCATGCATTACAGCAGTAGTATAACCAGCTTGTTGATGCAAAATGGCTGGAGCACTTTCAAAAGTATTAGAAGTACCATACGTAGACATTGCACTACCTGATTGTAGTCCGTATAAAGAATTTTCAAGCATCATTTCGGCATCAGAAGTCTTGCCTTGTCCTACTTGATTAAAGAAATTATCAAAACTAATGGTGTCTTTTTGATGATAAATCTTATTCAGATTTGGCGTTACCTCTTTACCTTTCCATTTGTAGCCAATCAGAAATTGTTGAAAACTTTCCAAATGGATGATTAACACATTTTTTCCTTTAGCCACGCCGGTGTAAGCGGGATTAGGTTTAACGTAATTTTCTTTTAAATAGTTTCTAACAGACTTCAAATCAGAAACATTAGCTTTGGCCATCTGTGCACTAGTTTGTGCTGTCTTATAGCCATCATAAATAGCATATTCATTGATTCCCAGATATTTGACGATGTAATTATTATCAAAAGTTCTCGTCAAAAGTCCAGAACGATCATTTTGGGCCATCAATAAATTCAGTCCCATTAAGCTGACAGCCAAAGCCTCAATTAACAAATTAACTTTTAGCTTCAGTGGACGAACATCCATCTTAATTACTTTGGTCGCCAATAACACGATAATTACAGCAATATCAGCAAAAGCTAAAAAATCGCTAGCTAGTGTAATTCCTGCAATACTTTTACCCAAATTATCGGAAGTCGAGCCTGATGTCTTAATAATTGAAAATGACAAAAAGTTTGAAAATTCACGATAATATAAAATATTGGCAAATAACCACAGTGTTAGCAAAAAATCGATAACTAAAATAATCCAATAGGATTTACGTCCTTTAAAAAATAGCCCAATTCCCAGCAAAAGCATCCCTGAAGGAATCGGATTAATCAGCAATAAAAATTGCTGCATTGGACCAACTGCTCCTAAATTAAACTTAGTTAAATAGATAAAATAAGTTTTAAGCCAAAACAAGACTAAAACAATCGTAAAAAAGCCTAACTTAGTCTGTGTCAGCCACCTAAAAAAAGATTTAGTGTGTTCCACGCGCTTCTGCTCCTCTCATTACGGTAATTTATCTTACTACGAAATTTAGTAAGACACCGTTGTTTTAATAAAAATTAATCATTTTTTGTGCTTTTTATCTTTTTCGGCTTAAAAATCCAGCCTAAGATGCCGAGAAGCATACCGAAAAAATATGTTGAAAAGCGCCAAATAAACATAGCCAAAATTAACGCACCATGTGAAGAAATGAAGGTGGAGAATAACGTTTGGAAACTATATTCTGCCCCTCCTGACGCACCTGGAATAGGAATGATCGCCATAAACATGATAATCATTATATTCATTTGCGTAACTTGATACCAAGAACAAGGTACATTTAGCGCTGTTAATACCATAAATGGAACGGAGTAAAAGAAAAGTAGCTGCAATACTGTTAAAAGCGAGGCAACAAATAATTTCTTCTTTTCTTTTTTTAGTTTCTGACTCTCTGCATAAAAAGTATCAATCTTTTCTAAAGTAGCCTTACGCCACTTCTCAACTCGTTCCTTTTTCATCATTTTTGCCAACAAGTCCATTAACCAATTAGTTGCCTTTTTAGTAAAACGATAAGCAAACATAATTGCCAGCAAAAAGATAATTGAACTAACATGAATCAAAAAGCCAATTGCAATAAAAATTGCTAAACCAGCGAACTTAGTCATTACCATGTGAAAGCCAAAAATAATTGTAAATACATAGGCAAACAAAACAACGATCTGATAAATAATAAATTTCATCAGCAAAATTGAGGTGGAACGGCCACCTTCCATGCCCATTTGAATCATTGCGGCTAGCTGTGATGGTTGTCCACCCGTGGACATTGGTGTAATTGCATTAAATAGAGCTTGAATAATTGGAATTCGCAAAAACGACCAAGCTGACCTTTTAGGCTCTTTCTTTCGATGAGCTAAAGTAGCTAAGATACCGGCTTCACATACATAGGACAAAAGCATTAAAGCAAAAACCATGATTAATGCAAAAATATTCAGGCCATGAGCTGCCCGTAATATTTCCGATATCGGTGTAGCTTTTAAATCTGCATATAGCACAAAGGCACTGATTGCTAAAACAACCAGAATGCCCCACAAATGTTTTTTATTCATTAATGTATTTGACCTAGCTCTTTTCCTAATTCATATTGCTCATGATAAAATTCGTCCCAAATTTTAGCTAAATGATCTTCTGAATACTGTTGACTTGCCTTACGCGATAATTCGCTGTATTTCTGCAAAGTTTGTGGATTGGCAACTACTTTTTGCAATACTTGATTCATTTCGCCAAAATCTTTCCCGCTTAGATAATAGCCATCGATAATTGCCTTATAAAGATCAAGGTCACGCAATAATACTGGTGTTCCACAACTGAATGCTTCCAAAACTGACATTGGGAACAATTCATCATATGATGGAAGAACAAATAAGTCTGCAATATTTAAATACTTAACTAACTTCTCTCGCTCTACAATTCCCGCAAACGTCATATTCTTAGGTGGATTGTCAACCATTTCTTTGTAATGATCATAGCCATCAGTGATTTTGCCAAACGAAAAACCGCCTGCCCAGATAAATTGAATATCAGGATTAGCTTGTGCCATCTTAACAAAGTCATCGATCCCCTTGCGTTCCTGTACTTGACCATCACCAAAAACAACAAATTTATCAAGTGGAATTCCTAATTCATGACGAAATGCGTTTTTGCTAGCCAATGATTCTTCATAAAATTCTGTTTTTGAAACAAAATTAGGAATATATCTAACCTTGTTCCGATCAATTCCATAGTTAACCAACTTATCAATAAAGATTGGATTAACTACAACAATTTGATCCATGCGTTTATAAAAATCAATTACATATTGATAAAAAACTTTTTTAGCTACGCCTGGCAACTTAATTGAGCCTTCTAATGTATCTGGTAAAAAGTGAACATAGCCAATCTTCCTGCCACGTGCTGGTGAAAAACTATTTGCGTAATAGGTTGGATTAATCGTGTGATAATGCGTTAAATCGCTATTGCCATATTTGTTAATCGTTACATAAAATTCGTCTACTAAGTGCGTCCTCAGAAGTTTAATCAATTCATTATAAGCTGAACCTACACCCTGTCCTTTAACAGAATCAGCTTGCGAGAACATATTAATTCTAATCATTTAGTTCCTCTTTTTAGTCTCCTCATCATGCTTAGTTTGATAGTGATCAATTGCATACTGATAAAAATCAGACACATTTTTAGCAAATTGATCAGCTGAAATCTTCTGTAATTTATTTTGCAAAAGTTCCTGCGGGATTCTTTTCGTCCCTTGCTTAAGCAAAGTAATAATCTCTTCTAACATTTCTTGTTGTGTAGTAAATGTCAGCCCAAAAATATCTTGATCAAAAATGTTTTCGGTATAGTCTGTGTCATAAACCACACATGGCGTACCTGCAGCTAGAGCCTCAATATAAGTCAACCCCTGTGTTTCTGTATCACTAGCTGAAACAAAAAGATCAGCCATTCGATAATAATTACCAACATCGCCATGCTCTACATTACCGACAAAAATAACGTAATTCTCTAGTGTTAATCGCTCTACCTGATCCTTTAACACATCAACATCAGGGCCATCACCTGCGATAACAAATTTCACATTAGGAAATTCATCAATAATTTCAGGCATTACGTTCAAAATATGATTAATCTTTTTTTCGGCTGCAATTCTACTTAAGGTTAAAATTACAGGCGCATCTTGATCAATTCCAAGTTCTTGCCGCACATCACGTTGAATATCGTTGTTCATGCCCTGCAAATCTACTCCAGTAGGAATCACCCTAATTGGTATTTGAACGCCATAGCGCCGTAATAATTCTTCAACTCGGCCACTAGGAGCAATACATCCATCCATATTTTTCAAATAGCTTTTAACAAATTGTCTAACATGATATGGACGAAGCAAATGCCCATTTAAAATATAGTGCAAGTAATCTTCATACATCGTATGGTAAGTGTGGATAGCAGGAATATCTAATTGATGAGCTACATATTTGCCAATAGTACCTAATGCAAATTCAGTTTGAGTATGAACTATATCAAGATTGACTTCTTTAGCTACTTTGGTTGCTTCAAATAGTCCTCTAAATGCTATTCGCCGATCGGTAAATGAGACAAAAGGAATACTGCTAAAACGAAATACATTCGGTTCTACAGTTCCTTTTTTCACGTTCGGATCAGTAGTAGTAAAAATAAATACATTATGTCCCTGCTTTTCCAACGCTTCTTTTAACGTTTTAATTGAAGTAGCTACGCCACTTATCTGGGGAAAATATGTATCGGTATAAAGACCAATATTCATTTGAGTACCTCCATATGTAGCATTATAAAGATTCCTGTATTCATGTGCAATTTATATAATAAAATGCTAACATTTTAAAATAAAAAAAAGCAATCCAATAATTGGATCGCTTCATAATAATAGCGGTGATCGGGGTCGAACCGATACGTCCGTAATGGACACCAGATTTTGAGTCTGACGCGTCTGCCAATTCCGCCACACCGCCATAATATTAAATTTTAAAATAATCAACTTATTCGGTTGATAAGGCGGAGGTCGGATTTGAACCGACGATTAAGGTTTTGCAGACCTCTGCCTTACCACTTGGCTACACCGCCATAAGTTATGAAATTATTTAGAATTGGGATAGCTGGATTCGAACCAGCGCATGTTAGAGTCAAAGTCTAATGCCTTACCACTTGGCTATATCCCAATACTAGGGCGGAATGTGGGAATCGAACCCACGCATGCTGGATCCACAAACCAGTGTGTTAACCCCTTCACCAATTCCGCCATGAAGGTAAACAGGGATAGTAGGAATTGAACCCACACTAGCGGTTTTGGAGACCGATGTACTACCTTTATACGATATCCCTATTATGGAGGAGGGTGGATTCGAACCGCCGAACTCAGAGAGAGCGGTTTTACAGACCGCCGCGTTTAGCCACTTCGCTACTCCTCCAGATGATGGCGCGGGACGGAATCGAACCGCCGACACAAGGAGCTTCAATCCTTTGCTCTACCAACTGAGCTACCGAGCCATCTTACGGTCCATATGGGATTTGAACCCATGATCTCCTCCGTGACAGGGAGGCGAGATAAACCACTGCTCCAATGGACCAAATTGCGGGAGCTGGATTTGAACCAACGACCTTCGGGTTATGAGCCCGACGAGCTACCAGACTGCTCCATCCCGCGATATTCAATTAAGGAGGATGTGGGATTTGAACCCACGCGCGGCAGAACCGCCTAACGGTTTTCAAAACCGTCCCCTTAAGCCACTTGGGTAATCCTCCATTGCTTAATGCCAAAAAATTAAATTGTGGCAATGACCCGTACGGGATTTGAACCCATGTTACGGCCGTGAAAGGGCCGTGTCTTAACCACTTGACCAACGGGTCATGTAACTCACTCAAGAGCACTTTATTATAATAACTAATCACACTTCAAAAGTCAAGAACTTTTTATTTATTTTTTTAATTAGCTATTACTATTGTGATCTCTCAATCACAACGTATTTAATATTAATAGATATTCAGTCAAAATGCAAGTACTTTTTTATTTTTTGTTGTAAAACATTTATATCTATCTTAATACTTCAAATTAGCTAGAGCAAAACAGCTTCTCTTATCTTTAATTAAATGATCTTTATAAATTGTTCCATATTAAACTGCTTCTTTATATCACTATGAAATCCCCCACAAAATTATTTTTTTAATATAGATCATACAAGAAGAAATTTAAAACAATCGACTCTCCCTATGTTATATACACGATTATTGACTTGAATCAATGTCCAAGGCTTTTACCTAAAAGAAGTGTAATAATTGCCATTAAGTCATTCAAAATAATATGCATTTAGGTTTATCAATAACTCAAAATTAAGGTTTTAACATCTTATGACGTGTTTTCAATGCAGAGAGAACTTAACGAACTCATCTCCTTCCATCCACTATACATATGGTTGCATATAAGACGATACATTTGTAATTCCTTACTGTTTCAGCAGGTATTTACTCCTTTGTAAACGTCCCATACTCATAATATCATTGCTACTGGCTCTTAGTTCTAACACTTTCATCGGACTAAGAATGTCGCTCGGTACACAAAAAAACTGCTCTAGAAATTAATCTAGAACAGTTACTTTTCTATATAGCGGAGACAGAGAGATTCGAACCCTCGCACCGGAATAACCCGATCTACACCCTTAGCAGGGGCGCCTCTTCAGCCACTTGAGTATGTCTCCAATGGGCCTAAATGGACTTGAACCATCGACCTCACGCTTATCAGGCGTGCGCTCTAAACCAGCTGAGCTATAGGCCCATATAAAGCGGGTAACGAGAATCGGACTCGCGACTAAAGCTTGGAAGGCTTTCGTTTTACCACTAAACTATACCCGCACCTAATATAAAATGAAATGGCGCGGGACGGAATCGAACCGCCGACACAAGGAGCTTCAATCCTTTGCTCTACCAACTGAGCTACCGAGCCATCTTACGGTCCATATGGGATTTGAACCCATGATCTCCTCCGTGACAGGGAGGCGAGATAAACCACTGCTCCAATGGACCAAATTGCGGGAGCTGGATTTGAACCAACGACCTTCGGGTTATGAGCCCGACGAGCTACCAGACTGCTCCATCCCGCGATATTAATATAAAAGCCACATTATGGACCTTGTAGGACTCGAACCTACGACAGGACGGTTATGAGCCGTCTGCTCTAACCAACTGAGCTAAAGGTCCAAGCTTACAATTATAGCGGCGGGGGGGATCGAACCCTCGACCTCCCGGGTATGAACCGGACGCTCTAGCCAGCTGAGCTACACCGCCAAAATGTAACCAATCACCATTAGATTACAATCGGGAAAACAGGATTCGAACCTGCGACCCCCTGGTCCCAAACCAGGTGCTCTA
>NZ_PCZI01000028.1:0-12905 GCF_002554085.1 Lactobacillus sp. UMNPBX1 | reverse complement strand
CATAATAATGGTAATACCCACAGCTAGCCAGCCATGAGTTATCTTTTCTTCATTATTAATGAGCTTCTGAATGATTGGCTGAATAAATTTTACTAATAAAACTACACCAACGCCCCAAAATAATGAAATCATTGGGGCCACTCGACCTTGAATGTTACCCCATAATTTTGAATAATCCCAAAGCTTCATGTGAAAGATTGTCTCTAATAGCCAACTAGCCACAAATTCGAAAATAGTGGCAACGATAGTCCCTACTATAAATAAAAGGAGCAGGTTATCTCGCACGTCTTTGGTACAAATTAAAATTGTAGTAACGGCGAACCCATATACGGGGCAGTAAGGACCAAACAGAAATCCCCGATAATCATAATGGTGGTCTTTGATCGAACAATAAAAGGTTTCCCAAAGCCAGCCGATAACTGAATAAGTAAAAAATAAAACAATAATTTCTGAAATAGTGTACGGCATGTTTGTTTCTCTTTCATGATACAAGTTTATCTATCTCAATAATACGTGAAAGAGTCTATTTTGGCTATTGAAAATCCGTATTTTAGTACAAATATAGATTATTTTAAGAATTTTGTTCGAACTGTCCACCCTGCAATTATTAAAATTATGCCCAATACGCTGAGCATAACACCGGCAGTTTCACCAGCTTTAGGTAATTTTGCCTTAATTTCTGATGTGTCACTTTTAGGGAGTGTGACATGAGTATCGTGTTTTTGCGACTTAGGCGAGATAGTACTTGCATTGTCCTTAATCTCGTCTTTATCTAGAGTAGTTTTTACTGAATCAGAATCTATTTTAGCCGTGGATTTTACCTCGTTAGCCTTAGTATCAAAACCAGTCAAGCCTTTGACAGTTGGAGTGCGTGAAAGGTTTGTATTTTCTGGGGAAGCTTGCTGCTTTTGATCTTTGACCTGTCCTTGAACTTTTTCACTTCCTTTATCTGAAGTAGTTTCTTTTTTATTAATAATCAGCTCTGCTAGACGTTTAAGCCAATCTTCAGAGCGTTCTTCATTATTTTTAGATTTTTTAATTAACGAAATTTGATTATCATCTCTAAACGTAGATTTATGTGGCGCTTCAATGTTAAAATTCTTATTACTTCGATCGTATTTAATTTCTTGCTCGTATTCTTGAACTCGATCATCGCCCAAAGTAAAGGACTGACTCACCCGAAGATAATTAGGCTCATTAGGCTCTGCTTCCACCTTGGTTCGATACTTAATCAAAATTGTGCTCTCTGAATACTTCTTAGCAGGAAATTCAGCTGTTAATTTGTTTTTCTTCAATTTAACTAAACTAGAATTTTGAATAAAATTATCATTCTTAATTACTTCAATCGTATCTGGATCTAGAACTAAGCCTTCTGGAATTAAATTTTCCAACTTCAAATCACCAGTATATTTTTCTTTCTTGGGATTCAGCCTTATTTCCCAGGTAATAAAATTTGTCTCTTGGTCATAATGACCTGCCAAACTATTATCAGACTGGTCTTTTGGCTTCTCTTTTTTGTCAGTAACTGCAATCTTAGGCATTGTTTCGTTTTGCTCTATTGCCGCATTTACTGCGATATTTTCTTTAATTAATAAGGCAGCTAAGACTGCGCTTCCGATCAATAACTTTTTCATTCATTTTTCCTCACTTCAAACTTGATCAAAGAGAGTATATCTGAATTAAAATATTAAAGATATTGTTTTGACAACGAAAAAAACAAAAAGTCGACTTTTGTACCCAATAAGTGGAACAAAAGTCGACTTTTTGTATCATAAATTACTATTTTTTTCCTAACCAATGCAGGTTGCGTTTATTCTTTTTTCGCCAAGCAAGTTCAACTAAAAAACTAATAATTAACAAAGCAATTACTGAAATCCAAGTTAAAGTTTCGTGGTTGAGAATTGTCTGAATAAACAACAAAGCAAACAAAGCTAGATTTAATACAACAGAGCAAATCAAAATCCAGCGCTTGGCCCCAGTTTGTCCTGCAATGCGCAAGTGGCCTAAGTTAACCATGGCATACACCAATAAAAAGGCTAGGCTGGCCATCTCACCAACAGCTGATAATGGGAAAATTTAGCAAACATTCCTAAAACCAAATCATATAAAGAATTGTAGCAAATTACTGTTACGAGTCTTTTTTATTGCACAAAAAAGACATGGCTTTTAAACCATGTCTAACACATCTGTTATGCTGACTAGAAGCTTTTAGTTCAACACTTTTAAGCCTCATAACAGCAACATTTATAAGTCTTTCTTTACGTTTAAATGTGCTTTTAGTCAACACATTTAACTATTTTTATCCTATTAATAACTGGGTCATTTGTTTATCTATATCTGGATTGATTCCAACATAAGTATTCATAAACATTTGGAGTGAATGTCCCATTTTCTCAGCTGCCCATGGATATGACATCCCTGGAGTATTGGCCAATTTAGTACACATCGTATGTCTAAAAGAATACATACTTAACTGTTTTCCATTAGCTTCAATTCCTAGCTTTTTGCAAATTTCTTTAAGCATATCATTAATACTCTTCTGCCTAATTGGTCTGTTACTAGATATACTTTTATAATCATGCAAGTTGATAAAAACTAAGTCTAATGGATTATCAAGTTCATGTTCTTTTAGAAAGAATGACTGCTTGTCCTGGTAGCGTTTGAGCAATATTATAACTTCTTCAGGTACAGGTGGTAATACCCTAGAATAACCTTTAGGTCTTGCCTTTAAACTACCGTTAAAATCACTCATATAATCTGACCAACTGTCATTAATCTTGAAAGTCCAAGCATTATTTTCAAAAACTACATTACTAAACTTAATAGCCTGTAATTCTCCTATACGCATTCCCGTGTAACTCTCAATTAAAATAGCTAGTTTGCTACTCCAATTCATTACAGAACTATGCTTTAAATCATTTTCAATTAAAGCTCTAATTTCATTTAACTGGGTATCAGTAAAAATGTACCAGTCTTTTGAGATTGAAAATTCGTTTTGTCTAAAGAACACTTTCAATGGAGCTTCTGGCACTGGATTTTCTTCTATTCCTTTACCTTGAATTGATTTAAAGAAATTACGCATATGGATTAAACGTTTAGCAATAGTGGAAGATTTGCTAACAGTTGTTTTGTGCTTGTCTACGTAGTCATGAGCATATCTTGAAACTAACGCTGTAGTAATATCTTTAACTTTAGCTTTTCCAAAATATTGCTTAAAAGCATTAGCTGACTCCTGCCAATTCTTCAAGGTAACTGGGCTAATTGAACTAGCCCGTTGATTAACGTACCTCTGAAATGAATCAGCAAAAATTGCATCCCCTTCGCCTAGATGAAGATTAGCCTTATATTCTAACCACATAGCCTTTTCTTTTTCCTTGGCTTCCTTACGTGTATCAGCATATTCAACAGGGATGGCTACTCTTTTGCCAGTAACAGGATTTACGGGCTGTATTCTGATTCGATACTTTCCTTCATATTGCCCTTTTTTGATTTTTAAGATTGCCATTTTATTTATTCTCCTATTAAAAAAGGAGCACTAAATATGGTACTCCTAAATTATAAGCTGACTAACACTTCCCTTTCAAATTAAAATCATCAATGTAATCGATCCAAGCTTGAACTTCACTTGCTAAGTAATACTTACGTCCTCCTGCATAGTTTCTATGTGTTGGACACTTCTTCAGCTTATTTACTCTAGCAGTAGCTTGGTTAGACTTAATAACTCGCCAAAGAGTTGTTTCACTCATCCCTAGAGCTTCTGCTAAAGCTTTTCTATTTAACCAATTTTTTCTTTCTTGGACTTTCATTTGGTAACCACCCCTTTGCTTCCTTATCACCATGTTTTTCAAACTCAACTTGGCTAATTTGATTTAACGTGTCATTCAAATTAAATAATCCCCTGGTTTGCTTTATTTCTCTAATCTGCTTATTAACCAATTTAGAAGGATAATAATGCCCTGGTGTTTCAGCATCCCTCAGATAGAAATTCAAGTAGTCAAAGAAGGATTTTAATTGTTCTTCGCCTAATGCTTGTTTTATTTCATAGAGCGTTCCCGCCGAGCCTCTATACAAGAATGTTATTATCTTCCTGTATAAAATAAAATCACCATTGGTTTTTATCTCTTCTCCTTTATAATTAGGTGTTTTAGCAATTTCAGCAATTTCTTTCCAAAAAGGAGTTAGTTTGTAATCTTTTTTCTTAGTCATGATTAAACACTAATTTCCAATGCTTATTAACGTAACTAGCTAAGTACGGTTCAATATCATCTTGAGATAATGTCGAAACCATAGCACCAATGTTATGACACTCTCTATTTTTGAACTCGCCTTCAACTCTTACCCAATCATTGCAATTAATTGCCAGTGAATGAAAGATTCCTTTTTTGTTCATCTGCTCAAGCTTTTTATTGTAAATTCGCAAATAAGCATCTGAATATCTGCTCCCAACATAAATGGTATTAATTTCATCACTTCTACCAATGTATTGAATTCGATTAAAGTTAATTCTTTGCTTTATGGGATTAATAAATACATATTCTCCTGATTTCAACTTCTCATAAATTGAAGTTACAGAATAGCCGTAATTAATTAAATCAATAGCAACGTCAATTCTTGTTGCGTGACCCTTAAACCGTTGATAGATTACAGTAATAATATTTCGCCAATTAACGTCAATTCCATTAAGCTGGCAAATTGATTCATAAAGATATTTCCCAGTCGCAGTAAAGTCAATTAATACTCCCATATCAACACGAGCTGGATTATACATTACCGATATTAGTCCACCTTGTTCACTAGCTCCCCATAGTATTGAATTAGTATAACCATTTTTCCCTGTTGGTTTTATAACTGGTTCATCGAAAAGTAATTTAAATTTGAAATACCTATTAATTGCTTTAATTACATTTGGTTCATCTGTATCTTTTAAGAAGCTTTCATTAATTGGAATGGTAAAACGAATTTGATCAATTTTTATGTTCTTTATTGCTTTCATTTTTGAACCTGCACAACCCCCGTTCTACTAAGCGGGATAAGCTGCAAAAAGCTTTCCATTTGGACGGCTCTGCCGTCCATTTTTGCAGCCCATTAGCGGAAAACCTTTTATTTTTACCATGGCCAATATTCTTCAGGTGCAAAATTATTATGTTGAAACTTTTGATTTAGTTTTTTTACTACTTCAGGTACATTTACTTTGCTCATATCTGGCGCAATAAACGGTTGTGGAATCATTGTATTAAAATGATCATCATAAATAAGCCCATGACCCGGTATATTCTCAACAATTGGTATCTCATCCAAGTTACACCCTGGAAAAGCTAAATTTAAACTAATTCGATCCAAATTTTGCATCCCTATTCTGGTTGAAAATTCAGAAGAAATATTTCTTTCTAGCACATCTGCTGTGAGTCTTTGACTTGCTAAAATAAGGTATATGCCGCCCATCTGGCGACTTTTATAGATCAGTTGTTTTATATAACTTATGATTTCATTAGCTGTAGCTTTTGTTGATTCGCTTAAAGTGGCGGAAAATTCGTCAAATATTACAACAATAGGTCTCAAATTATAATCAACCCAATCATTACCCCAGTTTCCTTGATGATTTTCGTATCTCCGATTCATTAATTCTGTCAGTATTCTAAGCGTTTTAGCAACCTGATTTGGAGTTGCACAAACCTGATCAGAGTTAATAGAGCTATCCTTTAAAGAATAAAAATCTGACCTCTTGGTATCAAAAATCAAGGGATATGCCCCTACTGACATTAGCTTTAACATTAAATATGACACTAACACCGACTTCCCCGAGCCTGGCTTACCAACTGTAAGGACTCCGGTTGAGCCTCTGATATTAATTTGATAATCATCTATGTCAATCAAAGTCTTCACTCATGATCACTCTCCCTCTATTTCTACGTTTTCGGATAATATATTGCTTAGCAATACTACCTGTTGGGATAACCTCATATTCTAACAACTCACGCTGAAGAATAGGGAGAAGATCTACATTAGCATTTGGACACCCATGAGGTTCAAACGTAAGTAGATAAGCTCCATTTTTCCAGGTGTCAAGACAGAAGATCGGGGCTCTAACTATTTTGTTATAACCAAAGATAGTCCGATATAACGGTTTTCTTTCTTCGATCAGCCTAGCTGTATGCATTGTGTTGTTTACTGGGGTAATAATCCATCCAAACTTATTGTTTCGATAAAACTCATACAATGCTAATCCAGCTTCTGGGATAAAGGCTACTATTAAGCTAAGGAGTAAGCTTCCATGACCAACCAGACTAGAAAAAAGCCACCAAATTAAGACCAGTATCTTCCAAGTCAATGTAATTACACCAAATTCTAGAGGACTGACACCCCAGGGATACTTACCATCAATTTGAACCAAGTGACTACTCATGATTCATAGCCTCCTGAACACTAACATTTAATCTTTCAGCCTTCGATGCATTTAGCGTCTCACCACCCATGTAGGCGTAATGGGCAATATCCTCAAACCTTAGAATAATTGGCTTAGCTTGTTGTAACAGTACCTTGTCAAGCTCTTCCTCATTAATAACAGGCTTAGCATTTTTCACTTTAATTTGAATTAAATCTCTAAATGCTCTAGCCTTGCGTGAAATCACCCGTAACGTGTAAACAGATGCAATCTGTACTTCACCAGTTTTGGGATCTGTACTTTCTTGCTGTTCCACCGCCATCAGAAGGTAACTACTTCCTATAATCATTGGTAATACCTTGTCTAATTGTGACTGTACAGGGGCAGTCTTTGATTCATGTACGGGGGCAAAAGTACTTGGCTTGAAGTTACCTTCACTGCTCAAACTGCTGCCTTTAACTTGAGCGTTAGCTTTTTTAAACTTAGAATTAAGATTTTCTACCATCTTAAAGTCCTCCTATGTTAACTACAATTTATGTTTTGAAATCAGCTGAACTTCAACTGACATATTTAGATTAATTTGAAACTGTTAATTTGTTAGTAACTTGAAAAAACCACCAGAAAACTGGTGGTTTTTTTCTACTTTGATTTAAATATCTACTCTATGTAGGAATATTTCTTATTCTAACTAATCAAATATTTGTGAAAAAATATCATTTTTGCGTTTTAAAAGTAAAAATTAAGTACCTCTATTTTTGTTTTTTAATAAATTCAGTGATTATTTCAAAACAAACTTTAGATTTTGAACGATTCTGAATAAATCATAAAATTTAAAACTTGTATGAAAAAATTACTATTGAGATCTCGTAGTAATAACTAAACGGGACAGGTACCTGTCCTTTGTAAATAAGCAAAGGACATTATTCATGAAACTTAAAATTAATTATCTCAATACTATTAACTATTCGTTGATTCTCAATGGTTTGAAAGAAACAAGTTATCAATATTCTAATTTTTTCCAAAAAAATCATCCTAATGATAACTTTCTATATAAAACATTAACCAAAGTAGACCAACTAATAACTTTGGCTAACTCCAAGCGCAAGCTAAACGACAGTGATAGAAATATTCTATTGCCACTACTGGATTTAACTGAAGAAGAAGTTAAAACTAATTACCTTGTCGATTCTTTTCAAACAAAACAATATGTGCGTATTACAACAATCAATGAACTAACTAATTTTCTTCAAACCAAAAAAGGATTTTCAAGATTAATTGAACAAATAGAAAAAGGAGATGATGGATTAGATTTTAAGCAATATATTCATAAATCAAAACAAGTAGCTTACATTAGGAATACCAAGCTATTAATTGTGATCTTTAATTTATATTTATTAAAAACTCATACTCAATTCGATTCCACTAGATGGGATGCAACTTCCTTAATTGAAGTAATGAAATCAACGATTAACGATGCTTTTGAATATACTCGAATAACCGATCCTGAAGCCACTAAGAGAATTGCATGCGAATATTCAAACTCCAAGGCTGAATCTTTGAGAAAAGAAATTAATGATGAAAAAAATAAAGAAGACAAATTATTGTCTTCTCTACGTGTTACTTTTGAGCAAATTACTTCTTTAAATAAGCTTTAAATGCCCTTTACTTTTCAATCGCTAATGGTGGTAATTGATTAATCAAATCAACTGTCTGTACGGAAACATTAATGATCCTCAAAAGTAAATTGAAGATGTATTTTGGATCATCACTGTAATCATTAGGATCATCAGTAATACCGGATTTCTTGTCTGTTTTTACTTGATATTGATCCATAATCCACTCAATAGCAGACTTTCCATTAATGATATATTGATAAGCCTTTTCAGGGATAGCATCAATAGTAATACTGTCATTAAAAATAATTGTTGAACGATCCTTTTCTAGCTTACCTTCAGCATTACGCCTTTTAGCAAATTTCATCTTTTTAACTTTATAGTCCGGTTCACCATGATACATTATTTGACATTTATCATACATAGGCACAGTTTCATAATTAAGATGAAGATCTATTAACTTTTTACCTACCTTAATATAGTCTTTCTTAGGATAAACTGGCGGTATATGAGCTAAATCTTTCTTCAAATCATTAGCAAAATATTTTTGATAATCTGGTGAATTCAATAAAGCATATATAAATGGAATGACTTCTTCTTTAGTCAGCCCATTCTTTTTAGCAAATTCTATATTTATGTTATCTCTGTTAGGTATTAATTCATTTGAAGGCTGATTATTGAATTCTATAAATCCTTGACCCTTTTCCATTAGATCAAGATTTGGCATGCAATTAATTATAAGTGCAGAAAATGATCTACGTATTCCTCTTCCAGTAGTATAAATAACTTCATTTTCTTTTCCCCACTTAGTTAAATATTGGCCTGGCATTTCTACAATATTTTTATCATACATCAACCATTTTTTAGTAAACGGACGATACATTTCTAAATGTAGATTTTCAGAATTAAAAGTTATTTTTTCACCTTTTTTAAATTTATTATCCAGAGCTCGAGTCCACTTAATCTTAGTACTATCCCTCATAGTAGACTTCTGACCTTGTCCACCATTTTTAGTAACCTCAATATTATAGTTATCAACCATAAGCTTAGAATTAGTTAGGACTTTACTCTTAGAAAATCCAGAAACCCAAATATCACGATTTGTACTAATACCAACTGCATTAGACAAAAATGGTGAATTATTTTCACCTGAAATAGAAGGATATTTTTGATAATTTGGATCTCTTAGATTAATCCAATCATTATTTTGATCAGGCTTCAACACAGCCCAATCCATATTGCCTATTGAAAAAGAACTCTTGATTTTATCTAGTTTATCTTTTCTTGATAAATAATCACCAATATCCCAGTACAACAATTCATGCACACTTGAATTATCTTTAACCAAAATAGTTATAGCTACTCCTGTTAAAATATTAAAAATATTTTGACCTTCTACTCTTGCTAAATTCCCCACTTTACCTTTGATAGCACCACGTAAATTAAAAACATAAATATGATTGTATTCTTTATATATACTTTTACGCATTCCATCTAGTGATCCTTTATCCAAGTATCCAGAATTAGTAATAAATCCTATAATGCCCTTTTCTCCTATACGATCACTAGCCCATCTAAATGCTTTTATATAACTATCATAAGAACTTTTACTCAGATTAGATTTACTTTCTTTTACATAAGTTTTTTCAATTTGGTATTCTAATTTTGTATAGCTGACATTTTGATTATCATCATTAGCATTCTTTTGTCCTACAGAATAAGGTGGATTAGAAATAATAGCAGTAATTGGTACTTCTTGTTGTTTCTTTAGTCTCTCATTGTTCGTACCAAACATATCATCATCAAGAGTACCTTCACGTTCAGTACTTTCAAATGTATCAGTTAGGACTATACCATCAAATGGTTTATAGCCTCTTTCTGGTCCATTAATTTCATCAAAAACGGCTTCAATATTGATTGCAGCAATGTAATAGCTTAAAAGAACAATTTCATTAGCATGAAGTTCATGAGTGTATTTCCGTAGTATATCATCATAAGTAATCTTACCTTCATCCATTTGTTCCTTTAGATAATATAATGTTCTAGTAATAAAGGTCCCAGTACCAGTAAAAGGATCGAGGATATGAACATTCTTACTTGCTAAAGATTTACCAAAGTACTTATTCAAAGCCCAATCAACTGAATGAACAATAAAATCTACAACCTCAACAGGGGTAAACACAATACCCATAGATTCAGTTACTCGAGGAAAAGCAGTCTTAAAGAAGCTATTGTAAAGTTGAATGATAAAGGTTTGTTTTCCTTGAATATTATCAATTCCAGATGCACGTAATTTTACTGAATCATAGAAAGGTTTTAATTGTTCCTGCTCTTTAGCAAACCCAAAGACCTTAAAAGCGGAAATAATATCATTCATTGACTTAGAAACAGCATTATTTCTCACAAAGTCATAACTACTAAATAGAGCATTAAACACAGGTTCAGTAATTAAATGCTGAGCCAACATTTCAATGGCTTGTTCTTGGTCAATAGAATCATTAATGTTAAAGCGTAAAGACTTAATAAACTTATTAAAAGCTAATTTTGCGCCTTGATTGCTATTAATCAAATCTTTAATTCTACGCACATACATAGTGGCAATATCAGCAACGTCTTTTGACCAATCTTCTAAATATCTTCTATCACCAACATGCTTAACGACTTTACCATAGAAAGCATCACGCATTTCCATCCAATCTTCAGGGATGAAACTAAGTTGTTTACTTTCTGGCTCGTTGTCTTTGCCTTCTTCTTCAGTTACGGACTTTTTAGGAGAGGAATCTACCCCGATGAAATTAATTCTTCCTGATTTTTTCTTATTCAAATCTAGAGTATTAACTTCAGCATCAAAACGTTCATCAGTAGAACGTAGAGCGTTAAGTACCTGCCAAACTTGTTTATATTTCTTGTCATTATCTAGAGCAATGTTAGGATCAACTCCATTAGCTACCACAATTGGAAGGATGATGTAACCATATTCTTTATCATCTGCTCTACGCATAATTCGCCCAACTGCTTGAACAATATCAACTTGAGACTTTTTAGGGCTAAAGAAAATTATTGCATCTAAATTAGGTACATCAATTCCTTCAGTCAGGAATCTTACATTAGATAGAACTCGAGCACGATTTTCTTCAATATCGTCATTACCTAGCCAGTCAATTTGAGTTTCTTTTTCTAAGGCATTTAAGCCACCATCAACATGGTGAACATCGACATGAAAGCTATTTTCAGAAATATTATTATCGTCAGAATCTGAATCTAAGTAGTCATTAACCACTTGATTAAATTCATTAGAAATAGTTTTAGAGTGTTTAATAGTATCAGTAAAAGCAATAGCTCTTTTCATTGGTGCACCGGTAATTTCACCAGTAATACCATCACGCTTTACCATGGCATTCCAAACACCAATAATTTTTCCAATATCATCAACTTTCAACTGATTATCTGCAGACATAAGTTTTTGCATATCTTTATTTACGTAGCTTTCACTTACAGCCAATACAGAAACTTTATAATCAGTTAAAATTCCTTGAGCAACTGCATCCCCAAAACCTAATCTAAAGATTTCATCACCATAAATAGATTTATCATCCATTGAGGCAACAACAATACTATTTTCCTTTGCTTTCTTCTTAGCATTTTGATCATAAATCTTAGGCGTAGCAGTTTGGTATAAGCGTAATTTAGCTTTTACATTAGTGTTCGAATGAACCTCAGTAAATGTACTATCTTCATTAAGTGCCTTTGCACCTGTTGTTCTATGAGCCTCATCAGCAATGATTAAATCAAATTCTGGATAACCTAATTTTTGAGCATCTTCAACAACCTTAATTGATTGATAAGTTGAAAATACTACTCTCATATCACTTGGAAGCTTGTGTTCTTCTACAAGTTTATAATGATCTACTAAATCCTGAACGTTAGTAGTTGGCTCAAATCCTATATCTTTAGCACCTAAATCATCATCTTCTTTACTCTTTTTCTTATTAGCTTTAGTATCTGAAACAACAGAAAAAGAAGTCATATGAATAGAATCTGAAACATCATTATTCCAAGAAAACAGAGTTTGTGATAATAGCTGAATACTTGGCACAAGGTAAAGTACATTAAAACTATCCTTCTTTTGTTTCCGCATCAACGCTTCAGCTATCTTTAAACTAGTAAAGGTCTTACCTGTTCCTGGAGCCATAATCAACTTACCACGATCATGAGTAGCAAAATATTTAAGTGAATTATCAATAGCAGTTGTTTGATAATTTCTAAGCTGTTTTGGCTTTCTATCAGAAAGGTCTTTATTTTCCTTAGCAAATTCAAACTTTTGCCAATCAAAATGAGCATGACGAAGCTGGCTAAGTCCAATAATACTAAACGGTTTAGTCGTATCCTCTAATTCAGCTTTAGCATTACGATTCCAATCATCAGTAGATGAAACTAAAATCCCGGCTGAATACTTGGTCTTACCTGTTTCAGCGACAAAAGAATCAATCCCAGCTTTACTTACTTTGCCTTTATAAAACTTAGCTTGAACAGCAGTTAAATTGCCATCATAATCTTTAGCAACAATATCTACGCCAGTATCACGCTTAGAAATTTCATATTTAGCAGGCACTTCATTAAGCATCCAAACGTCTTCAAATTTTTGTTTATAAGCTGGTTCATTTTTTAGATAAGCAACAACCATTTTCTCAAAAGCAGTTCCTCTATCACGCTGTTTATCCAAATTTTCATCTATCTGATTAACTAGTTCATCGAATGTGGCCATCTTTTTCTCCTAAAATGTGTAAATATTTAATTATATTATACATATTAGCCTAAAAGTGATTTATTGAGACTGTAAAATAGTTTGTGTAAAGATGAATGATTCCTTAAATTTATTTCTTTAAACATTAGAAAAAGGAGTTCCTTTC
>NZ_PCZI01000027.1:0-16237 GCF_002554085.1 Lactobacillus sp. UMNPBX1 | reverse complement strand
ATTCTGGATTCGGAAACCCTTGAAGCTTATTTACCGTGGCAAGAGAAGATCCAGAAGAATTGTAAATAAAAGAACTTAAATAACCGTCTCAGTATAACAGTAACTGGGACGGTTTTTAAGTACACTATTTTATTTGACGCTTACAGAATATGAGAAGAAAGCCGTTCTAGAAAATCAAACTAGAACGGCTTTTTCAATACATTATGTTATTTTACGCTTACATTCAAAGGTGTTATACACTATTTTAATTAGTGCTCTATACTAAGCATTCTTACAACTTATTCTTCAAAATCATCTTAGCTCTGTCGAGCATAGCATAGGCATATTTATTCTTCAATAATATAAGGACGACACCATACACAATGACGGAAAGAACCACTGAAAAAACAGTTTTAAGAACCAGGGATTTAAATCCTGAACTACATAGTAGGCAGACGACTACTATTCCTATACACCCGATAATAGAATCAAGTAAATTTTTTAATAATTCTCTTGATTTAAAAACATTACTAACCAAGTCTTTTGAATAATGATAATTCATGATAAACATACACATCTCTGCTAAAACGGTAGAAATAGCTGCAGCATTCTCATTCCAAAATGGAATTAATATTAAATTGATTCCAACATTAAGAATTGCACTGGCACTCATACTTCTCAAAACACATTTTTCTCTCTTAGCTGGAATCAAAACACAGTCAGACAAAATCCAAGCTAAAATAGAAAAAATACATGCAAAGCTTAATATTTGTAATGAAGTAGTGGCCCTTAAATACTTTGAACTTGAAATTATTAAGACCACTTCTCTAGCCAACATAAACAGTCCTACTGAAGCAGGCAAGGTTAAGATAGTTAATGTATTGGTTAAACCAGAAATAATTTTTTTATATTCTTTCATACGATAATTGCTAAATAATATAGCTAAACGTGGGATAGTCACAACCAACAAAGCTGAAATCAATATTTTTACCATTTGATACACTTTAGAAGAAACAGAATAAATCCCTACTACATAATCATTTTTCATTATTCCTAACAAAGTTATATCAGAATTAACATAAATCATATTTGCAATATTAGCAGCAAATAAAATTAAAATAGGCACAATATGTTTTCTAAAATTAAAATGTAAAACAATATGAATATTACAATATTTTCTAGCATAAATAAAATTCAAAATATTTGCTCCAACAGCTGAAAATACTGTAATCATTGCATAATTTAAGTAATCTTTATGCCCTCTAACAAAAGTAAACAACAAGATTATAGAAACAACTTGAAATATAATGCTTCTAATAGTTATATATGTGTAATCTTCAAAAATTTGATAAATCCATTCGGTTCCAATAGTAGTAAAAATAATTTGTAAACTATAAATTAAGATACACAATGCATAGTTACGTAACTTGGAAAATACAATTAAACATAAAAACAAGAGTAGATACGCAATTATAGTTGAAAAAATATTGATTGTAAAAATTTCACTAGAAAATTGAGAAATTTTTTGCTTATCATTTCGATATTTTGCACCTTCTCTAACAGAGTAAGTACTGATTCCTAAAGCAGCAATAAGTAAAAAATAGCTAACAATTGAACTAGAGAAATTATTAATACCTATTCCCTGAACTGTTAATTTTCTTGAAACATATGGAAAAGTAATTAATGGGAATAATATATTCAAAACATTTCTAATACCATTAAGAAAGGCATTTAAAGCTAGTGATTTATGCTTCATAAATATCTCTCCATAATTATTTAGAGCTTGTCCTTGTAATCAAACGTATTTTTAACGTAGTTGTTTTTTCCCAGTATTAATAAAATCAACATAATCAAATTTATCAATATCCGTTAAACCAGAATACCAATGTTTATGTACCAACAAACTAGAAACAACATTTTTTCTTTCTTGACTATTAGGGATAACAAAAGAGCTTTTAATTTCAGGATATTTTTGATCTGTAAATACCACTTTTTTCTTATATGGTAATTTATCAAATGCCTTAAGATCTTCATATGAACATCCATCACGTTGTACCATAAATATAATTACATTATTCCAATTTATTCTTTGAACCCGTTCATTCCATTTAGTTTTTAATTCCTCAAAAGATGAATAATGCTGCCCATATATTTTTACGTCTTTAATTATACCCACAGGATATGTGAATTTATCGGTACTATATTCTTTTATAAGATTACTCTTTAAATATTTTTCAGGATAACTTAGTATTTTTATAAAGTCTTTAGGCTCTATCCATAAATTAATTGTCGGTGATAAAAAACGTAAGCCTAAAGAATGATATATTACCCCTCCTACACAATTACTTGAAAAAATTGTAAAATTTTTATTTTTCAACTTTCTTTTGTCACTAGCGTCTTTTAATACCCTTAGCTTTTCTCTTTTTTTTCTTATTGAAATAACAATGTCACTATCACTATGTTTAGAAATTATTTTATTTAACACATTAAACACCTAATCTAACTTTCTTCAAAAAATAATAATTTATAACATATAAAATCGGTACAAAGAAAATCAGACTAGAAAATACATAATTTCTTCCATACCAGGTCATTCTAGGGACCAAACACAACAATGTTATAAATTCATAATAGAAGAACGAATTTACTTTAATTGTCAGCAACTTAAATAAAGTAAAATCAATAATCGCTCTAAAAATCAATCCAATAGGACCCCAATCTAAAATAGGTTGTGCTAAAAAGGGTTCACCACCTGGAGAGAAGTAACCTAATTGTCTAATTAAATAATCAAACCCATTAGGATTTGAAAATGGAATTATTGATACCAAATCTGATTTAAAAATTTGACCATGTAAACAAGTAGAATTTTTCCACGCATCAATTGTAGCCGTAAACAAATAACTTACGTCAGATGTAGTTGGAGTTGTCAATAAACTATTTATAGTAGTAGCTAGTGTTACTTTTTGATGGGACCTTGCTATTACTATAGCATTCAATAAAATCATAAAACCAATTGCTAAAATGGCTAATGCTATATATCTACTTTTTTCAGATTTAGGCTTTTTTGTCATAAAATTTAAAATAATAAGTCCAAAAATTAAACCTGTAACATCTGCACGTTCACCATTCAACAAAAACCATAGAACAACAAATAAATATGTTAATTTTACACTTCTCTTTTTTAGATATGGATAATTAAAAATTAAAGCTACAATAGCTAATTGATTCCATGCATGTCCAGGTAGGAGCATATTAAAGCGTGTCTCACCTGAAGTTGAAAGACTTAACCTTGGAAAAGCTACTATTGTAAACAAAACAGCTATTACATTGTTGGTAATTATATTTATATTATTAAAAGACTTACTTTTAAAATTAACTAATTTAATCTCATCAGTTCTAAAATTAAAAATAATAGCCAATACTATGATTAAAATACAGTATACAAAATTAAATATAATAAAATAAGGTAAGTACACGGGCACAATCTGTGCATTCAAAATACCGTAAGATTGACCTGTAAAATATTGTATTGTCGCAGGAACTAAAAGAGCCTGGACACATAATATCAGGAATGACATATAATCTATTTTAAAATATGCAACTGTTATTAATAAAAGTAACAAATTTAATAATAGTCCTAGCATCAAATGATTCTGATTTTCTTGATATAAACCATTTAAGTTAAGACAAAAAATAATCCCTAATCCAATAAGTAAAAGAATATAATTTATCTTTTGAAAATTATTTTTTTCATTCATCATTAACTTACTTTAAAAATCCCTTTATACTTAAAATAACTTTACTCCCATATTTTAAACCAAATATTTTCCAACAATATTTATAAATACAATTTTTAAAATTCTCACCAGAATTATCAATAATTTTTTTATTTTCTTTCAAAAAAGCTAAACTTTCTTTCTGCTCTGCTGGTTTTAATTGTGCTATATAAGGAATGTAATCACAAAAACGATTAGCCAAAAACGTTCTAATAGATTTATCATTAATTAAATTATAAACATACGAAAAATTAGTAAATGCGTTTTTTAAATTAGTGAAAGACATCGATAAGGTTATAGAGCCCGGTCTTTCAAAAGTGTAATCTACAAAAATTGTATTTGTTAATATTAATTTATGGACATATTTATTGAGATTAAAAAAGAAAAGAAAATCTTCCTGTGTAGCCGTTTTTTCATTAAAAAGGACATTATTATTTTTGATAATATCTTTTCTAATTACTAATCTGAATGCTTGCCAAGGTGGTTGTATTTTATTAGCAATATATAGATTACAAATTTTTTCTAAGGAATCCATAGCTATATCTTTTTTTAGCTGCAAATTCAAATTTATATTTGGAGCCTTACTTTCTGAGTTTACAGCTTTCATCCCACCTACAATTACTTCAGGATTTTTTTTAATACATATTCTCTGTATCTTTTCTAATACAAATTTATCATGTAATTTGTCATCACCATCCAAGAATACAATATAATTTCCTTTCGAAATTAAAATTCCCGCATTTCTTGCTGATGATAATCCCCCATTTTTTTTATTGACTAAAACTATTCTGCTATCTTTTTGTGCTTCTTTCTCTATTATCCGTTTAGTATCATCCGTAGACCCATCATTAACTACTATTAATTCAAAATTTGTATACGTCTGCATTAATACACTTTTAATAGATCTAGCAACATATTTCTCTATATTATAGGCAGGAATAATTACTGAAAATTGCATTTTAACCTCTTAATTTCACTGCATCTAAATAGTATTGATATAATTTTTCATATTGTTTTTCAATATTATAGTTGCCACTTTGCGTCTTCTTTTTTGCTCTGTCATTAACCTTTATATTATCAATCCAAATCGAAGTTCCTTTATTAACAGGTAGTAACTTAACGCTATTAGAATAAATTACTGTTGGATCAATATTACTAGAAATTAGAGATTTTACACCATTTGCCTGTGCTTCTATTCCTACAACAGGTAACCCCTCATATAAAGATGGAAGTAAGAAAATATCAAAAGCCGAATAGAATTTTTCAGTACTTTTTATACCTTCAATTCTTATAACTTTATTCTTACAATTTTTTTTCTGAATATAAGTATCTATTTTTTTCTCATCTTCTGGTGTACCATTACCTATCATAAACAAAACGGCATCAGAATTTTTCTTTAAATAATCAGAAAAAATATCAATCAAAAATTTATCATTCTTCTGATTAACAATTCTTCCAATTTTACCTAGCACTAATGTGTGATCACTTATATGGTATTTGTTTCTAATTTCATTTCTAGCTTGATTATCAAACTTATATTTATCCAAATTAATTGCATTATATACAATATGGAAATTTCTATTTCCATACATATATTTTCCAGCATTTTCACCGCATGCAACTAAATTCGTTGAAAATATTATGCATAACTTCTTAAAAAGCGTTGATAATTTTGGATTAATATTATCAATATCTTGAGCAATATGAGAATGTGAAATCCTAACCGGTACCCTACAAAACCAAGCTACAGATAGGGGAAAGAAGTTAACTAAATTCATATGTGCTTCAACAATATCCGGTTTTTCTTTTTTTATCAGTCTATATGTAGCAAACAAGTTTTTTATGGGATGTTTAGCTTTAAAGGGAACTCTATAAGTCTTATTTCCAATGCTTTGTTCCAACTTGAGTTTAGTAACATTTGGCTTATGTTGGTACACAATTATCTCACTTACATTATTTTTTTTATTCAATCTACTTGTATAATTGGTTAAAAATTGTGTTACACCATCATTGCCTATTCCAGAGACGAAATGCATAATCTTGATTTTTTTCATTTCAATTAACTAGACCCTCATAAATTCTACCTAATTTTAAAGTTGTATCCTTTATATCATATCCATGTTCAGCAACTACCCTACTTTGTTCAATTCTTTCCACATTATTCAAAAGTTTAACATTCTTCAAAACTAATTTTGCTATTTCTTTATCATCAGAATCTAAACTAAACGATTGAATATGCTTAGTCACAAAGGCTTCTTTAGGAATAGAATCTGCTACGAAAGTTGGCAAGCCTGAGCACTGTGCTTCTACAGCAGATATGCCTAAACCTTCATAAAGTGATGGTATTATTACTGCATCCATAGCTGATAAATACCTATAAACATCCGTTTTTTTACCTAAAAGCATTACTTTATTATTTAGTTTTAGCTTTTGAACAGTATCTTTAATTTTCTTTCTGAGTTTACCATCACCTATAAGTAGTAACTTAGTATTTGGATTTATATGTTGAATCTCATTAAAAATGTAAATTAGTCTTTCATGATTCTTTTGTTGACTAAATCTACCTACATTGCCAAATACTACAGTATTAGGAGAAACATCTAGTTGTTTTCGAATATCATTTCTATTCTCAATTGAAAATCTAAATTTCTTAGTATCTATACCATTCCTTAATACAGTAGCGTCTTTATCAAACATAAAGTTAGCAGCAGATTTAGAACAAGCTATACGATAATCTGGTATATTTCTAATTAACTTTCTATTTATTTTATGTAATTCCTTCAGTACTAAATTATTAATACTTGGTGAAGTGTTATGGGAATGTACTATAATTTTGGGACGCTTCTTTAACCTATTAGCCCAAATTATAGGTAAACAATTCGCCAAAGAATTTTTATTAAAATGAATTATGTCGTAATTTTGATTCATTATATTTAGCATAGCCTTTTTATAATGAATTATTTTCTTTTCAGAAGGAATAAAAAAGATCTTAGAGCCATTAGCTAATATCTTTCTTTGATATTCCGCTCTACCTGTTGCTATAAAATCAAGTTGAAATTTATTCTTATCAATATTTTCATCAATGTTACAAAGTAGAGACTCAATTCCACCCAAATTATTAGTTAAAAGTACATGTAATATTCTAATTTTTTTGATCATACTAAATGCTTCTTATAAATTTGCTTATATTGCTGGGCCATTATTCTTGAATTGTAGTGATTTATTACTTCATTTTTAGCATTTGTAATTACTTGATCAAAATTGTTTTTATTTTTTACTTTTCTTACTATTTCTATATAGTTAGAAACAGAATCACAAATATAACCATTTTGACCATTATGAATTACATCCCTATTTCCAACTACATCTGAAACAATACATATCTTTTTCATATACATTGCCTCAAGAAGTGCCATTGGCAGGCCTTCCCATAATGAAGTAAGAATAAATATATCTGTATCAGCCAAATAATTTAAAGCTGTCTTATTATCGACCCATCCTGTAACTTTAATATTAGGAGTTGTCAATTTATCCCTAAGCTCTCCATCACCGATCCAAATAAAGTCTACATTTGGAAATGATTCAGCAATTCGATTAAACATTACTGGATTCTTTTGTAGGGAGATACGGCCTAAAGTTGCAATTTTTAAATGATCGAAATTAGTCTGATGATCCATATTTATACCATCAAACTCTTTAAGATTTATACCATTGTCAACATAGGTCGCATTAGAGGTTAATTCTTTAGTAATCTCATATTCACCTTTGCTACAAGCAATTGTTTCGATATTCTTAAACGCAAACGCTTTTTCAAGTAATTTATAAAAAGCTTTTTTTTGATTGCTAATATCAGCCATCAAAAAACTATAACCATGTGGAGTATAAAAAACAGGAACTTTACTATTTCTAAACAAAAACCTTCCAAGAATACCCGCCTTTGATGAATTCAAATGAATAATATCAGGCTTGACTTTATTAGCAATTCTCTTCATTTCTAGTAAAGCCTTTGTATCACGTAATAAAGAAATACTTCTCTGATAATTTTGAACCTTTATCAAATGTATTCTTTTATCGAAATATTTTTTAAAGTTTTTAGGCGTTTGTTTACGCAAACCATATGCAATATATATATCATATTCATCACATAATTCGTTGGTCAAATTAACCAGATATGTAAATACGCCTCCACCGAAGGCCTCAACAAAATATAATATTTTTTTCTTTCTCATAAAAAGCCTTAATATGCTCCATTAGGATGAATAACCACCCCAATAGTCTTAATAATCAACTTCAAATCTTCCCAGCAGCCGGAATGGTTGATATAAACAATATCAAGCCAAACCATTTCGTCAAAGTCAGCTTCACTACGGCGTGTAACCTGCCATAGCCCGGTACAGCCTGGCATAACTAGCAAACGTTGCTTATCATAGTCAGTGTACTCAGCTACTTCACTTGGCAATGGTGGACGAGGACCAACTAATGACATGTCACCAATCAAAACATTCCAAAGCTGCGGTAATTCATCAAGACTGTACTTACGAATCGTGTGACCAATCTTGGTGATTCTTGGATCATTTTTGATCTTGAACATCGCTCCGTCAACTTCGTTTTCGTCTTCTAGTTGATCTAGCATTTGGTCAGCATTCACAACCATTGAACGGAACTTCCACATCTTGAATGGCTTCTCATCCTTACCAATTCGCTCCTGCGAATAAAAAGCAGGACCACTGTCTTCATGTCTTATTTTTATCATCAAAAATAAAAATAACGGAGATAGTAAAATTAACCCAAGGGCGCTCGCTAGTATATCAAATATCCGCTTAATTGTATGATACACTGGCCGTCCCTTAACCTTTGCCGGATTAACCTGTAGCTTCTCCATTACCATCATATTCCTCCTGTCCTCTAGTCTCTTTGATCTATTAAATACACTCTCTGTTAATATACCACGCTCTATGCAGCTTAGATGCAAACTTGCATATTTACATCAAAAATTAAAATAACCAGAACTTCTTTTTCTGCTTCAATGGGTGCCAATCTATCTGAACTGGGTCGCCATTGATGATACTTCTAGCATTATCTTGCCACTGCTGAGCTAGGTCTTGACTGAATTCTTGACTCATCTTTTTATAAGCTTCACTCAATTGATACTGCCGTCTTGGCAAGTCGTGTGCGTCGCTGGCAAAGGTGCATCCCTGCCCCGCTGCAATCAACTTACGTGACATCTCTTCGATCTTCTTGCCAAAGATTCCTGTATAAGAACTAGCAGTAATCTGCACCAAGCAGCCTTGTTCCAGCATCCCTTGCAAAACTTCTGGTTCCTTCAAGATGCGGCTATTGCGCTCTGGGTGCACAATGATCGGCGTAATCCCGCGCTGCATCACCTTGAAGACCGTGTCCTGCGCATAAGTTGGCACATCATCACTTGGAAATTCCAATAGCATATAAGTTCCATCTTCATCGCAGAACAAGATATCATCCTGATCAAGTGCGTCAATCAAGTCACCTGACAAGCGAACTTCCTGTCCGGGGAAGACTGTCAACGGTATCTTAGCTTCATCTAGCTTCTGTTGGTAGAGATCAGTCAGCCAGATAATGTCATCTTTATGATTTGTATAGCGCCCATTAAGCGTATGTGGTGTACAAATTGCATGCGTTACGCCATCTTTGACCGCAGCCTGAGCAAGTTTGATCGAAGTCTCCCAACTTTTTGAACCATCGTCAATGCCCGGTAAGATATGGCAGTGAATATCAACTAAGACCATTATTGACCATCACTCTTTTTACGTCCGAACAACCCCTTTTTCTTTTCAGCACCGTAACCATAGCCATACCCGTAGCCGTAACCATAGCCACCATTTTCAGCTCTAATATCGTTCATAACGTAGCCTAGAATTCGAGCCTTAGCAAACTTCAGCATTTGCACAGCTCTAGTAATCCCAGCCTTTTGCGTAACACCTTGACGTACTACTAGAACTACGCCGTCAAGGTGACTAGCCAATTCTTGCGTATCGGATACTTCAAGAACAGGAGGTAAGTCAATGATAACCATATCATAATGTGACTTAACCAGTTCAATAAAGGTTTCCATTCTACGTGAACCAATCAATTCAGCTGGATTAGGTGGAATCGGACCAGAAGTCAAGATTGACAAGTTATCAATTCCACTTTCTTCAACTACATCATTTAAGTTAATCTCATCGGCTTCTGAAGTAAGAACAGTTGTCAAACCAGTATTATTTTTAACGTTAAATGTACTGTGCAAAGTTGGACGACGCAAGTCACCATCGATTAACAAGGTCTTGCGACCTGCTTGTGCATAGGTGATCGCTACGTTGGACGTAACGGTTGACTTACCTTCACTAATATTAGCTGAAGTAAAAGCCAAAGTATGAATTTCCTTATCAACAGACATAAAGTTGATGTTAGCCCGGATGGTTCTGAACTGTTCAGATACCGCACTACGAGGATCAGCAACTGTGATTAATTGGGCACCATGTTTAATCGTATCATCGGTACCACGTTTTTTTCTAAATAATGACATTCGCCTCTCCTTTCCTATACTCGACGACTTCTACGCTTAGGGCCATTAGAATTCTTATTCTTTCTTCTAATGACAAATGATGATGACACATGGAAGTGTGACACTTGACCCAAGTCAACTAAACCTAAGGTGTCAGTCAAGAATGCATCATCCTTAACTGTAGTATCAGACATTTCACGAATTAAGACTACTGCGAAACTTAAAACCAAGCCAATAACAAAGCCAGCCAAGGTAAAGAGTTTCACATTAGGTGATGATTGATTACCATCAGTTGCTGGTGCAACGATCGTAACGTTGTTAATGTTCATGATGTTAGGAATTTGATCTCTAAATGAACGTGCTACAGCATTAGCTTCAACCTTTGCCTTTTCAGGTGTATCTGCAGTAGCAGAAATTGAGAAGACCTGTGATTGTTGTTGGGTATTAACTGAAACGCTCTTAGCTAATTCGCTAGTAGAAACGCTGTAGCTCTTACCGCTACGTTCAACTACTTCTGGTTGAGCCTTTCTTACTAATACTCGGCGACCTTCTTCATTAGTTCTGTACTTAGCAGGTCTAGCCTTTCTTACTACACGTACAGGGTTAGCCAAACGATCTGATGCGTCCTTCAAGATAACGTGACTAGTTACAATATCCTTATAGGTAGTAACCATTTGCATGTTAGCTTGTTGCGTATTGTATGCAGCATTCGGGTCATTCTTGTTAGCCTTTTGGTTAACCAAGATCTGTGCATTAGAAGTATACTTTGGTGAAATAATAAAATTAGCGACGCTCCAGCCGACTAAAGCCAGACCGACACTCCAGATAATCAGTGCCCAGATGTGGCGACGGCAAATTTGTAGCAATTGAGTAAGATCAATTGTATTTTCAGTTTGCTTTTGCTCTTGTTCCATTTACCTTTTCCTTTAAATTAACGATTCATTACATAGCTAGACTTGTTAGCAGCTACCTTAACATGTGGCAATTCTAGCGCCGTTCTGATCTTGTCAGAAACTCGTTGACGCTCATCTTTACTTACCACTTCAATTTCCATTGTGCCAAACTTAGGGTTTTGCGTTTCTTTACTTACACCCTGAGCATGATCTTGAGAAAGATTGTTAGTGGCTTTTCTATAATCCATAGCAATCTTGTACATTTGATTCATGGTCAAGTCAGTTTGCATCTCGCTAGAAATGGAATTCAAGAAACTTGAATTAAGCAAAGTTGAAGGTGAAACAGACTTCTTAAGCAAGGCCATAATTACCAAGCGGTCACGCTCTTGTCTACCATAATCCTGACGAGGGTCACCATGACGAAGTTGGGCAAATGCTAAAGCCTTTTTACCATTCATATGATAAGTCTGGCCTTTGACAAAGCTATAACCCATATTGTTGAAAGTTAATGGAGAAGTTACATCAATTCCCCCAACTTGGTCAATTGCCTTCTTCAAACCACCCATATTGATCATGATGTAGCCATCAATTGGAACACTGTAATATTTATCAAGTGTCTTAATTGTTTCGCTAACCCCGCCTAATGTATAAGCTGAGTTAATCTTAGTTACACCATATTGTGGGTAATCTGGGAAGATTGCGTTTGAGTCACGTGGAATTGAGACAATGCTTGTACTATTGGTCTTAGGGTTGATTGACATCATCATGATGGTATCAGTTCTACCCTTCCAGTGACGACCCATGGCACCAGTATCTGTACCTAATAATAGGATATTAATTGGCTTTTTCTCATTCAGCAAATTATCAAGAGTACGTCCTTTATTACTCTTGGTAGTCTTAGCAACGGGAGTGTACATATTCTGCGTCGTATCACGCAAATTCTTGTAGATCATCCCGCAAACAAAAAGACCGACTACAATGATCACGCCAATAATAATCCAAAAACCGCGCCAGAACTTGCGGTGACGACGGTGGTGATGATGGCGATGACGATGTATCGGTTTATTACTTGATTCTGCGTTATTTTCCATTCTAATCCTCTTAATCTTATAACCGTTACTATTATATACTCAAGGATGTATTTTGACCAGGCCTTAAAAGGCTTACATACGGCAAATACTTTGAGTAGAAATGAAAAATGCATCCCTCAAAAATGGAATGCATGCTACAGAGTTAATGTATTTTCTATGTATGTTTGTTCCTTACTTTAATTTTATCAGTTTACATACTCATTCCAAGCTTCATCTTTCCATCTGACAGTCATCAATCATCCTCCAGAAGCTTGTGATGAGAAATTGAAGTCCCCTTTTTATATTCTTCATACCTGGTCTTAAGTACATTCATATTTTCATTACTGTAAAAAGGACTTGCTTTAACTTCAAATGGAATTTTTCTTTCATTAACTAAAGCCTTCGTAGCTATGTTAATCCAAACCGAAAAATTCAATCCCATATCCGCCAATAATTCTTCAGCCTCGTTCTTTAATTCAGGATCCATACGAGCTGTAATCTTTGTATCTTTCATTGTTGTTATCACCTTGCCTTACATTGTACTTACATTGTATCATATAAATAAGACTAAACTAGCAAAAAGCATCTACAACTATGTTAAGTATTGATAGGAGTTGATTAATTATGCTAAATATTGAAGAATCAATTAAAGAATTTGAAACATATTTTCAAGGCAAGCCTAATGAAGTTGAAGTAGTTACACGAACTATAGCAGTAGTGAATAAGAAAGATCAGCATAAAAATAAATAATTCTACTTGCATCCTTCAAAACACATCTTACGAGTGGTCATTTGACCGCTTTTTTTCTACCTCTTTCCAATCAATTCGACTTCTTTCCTTATTATAAGGATCTGTAATACAATAAACTTAACAACAAACAACGAGGTGTTTTTATGATTGATAATCAACCTAAAAAAACAAAAGCTTATATCGCGGGCGTAAACTTAAACGACCCAAACTTCGAATACTACATGACCGAGCTGGCTAACTTAACTGAAGCCAACAACATGGAAGTAGTTGGGCAAAGTTTTCAAAACGCAGAATCAATTGTCGCCGGAACTTACTTCGGTGTCGGCAAAATCAATGAAATTAGAACTATGGCTCAAGGCTTAAAAGCAAAAGTTTTAGTCCTTAATGACGAATTGACTCCCGTACAAATTCGCAACTTAGAAAAATTAACCAAAATGCGAGTTATTGACCGCACGGAATTAATTCTGGAAATTTTTGCCAGCCGCGCTCGAACTAAACAAGCTAAATTACAAGTGCAACTGGCACGTTTACAATATGAATTGCCGCGTCTCCATCCCTCCGAGAACAACTTGGACCAGCAGCGTGGTGGTGGCTTCGCTAACCGTGGTGCCGGTGAAAGTAAACTAGAATTGAACCGGCGGACAATTGGCAAGCAAATTTCAGCCATCAAGAAAGAATTGAAGGCTGTTGCCGGTCAAGAAGAAATCAAAGCGGCACGACGCAACCAAAGCCGCATCCCTAAAGTCGCTCTTGTTGGCTACACCAATGCTGGTAAATCAACCACAATGAACGGACTATTGCGCGAATTTTCTAAAGAAGGGGCCGACAAGGAAGTCTTCGTTAAAAACATGCTTTTTGCTACGCTAGATACTTCCGTGCGGCGGATCGACTTGAAAGACAACTTTAGCTTCATTCTGTCTGACACTGTCGGTTTCATTTCCAAACTGCCCCACAACTTGGTCGAATCTTTCAAGGCTACTCTGCAAGAAACGCGTGATGCTGATTTATTAATCAACGTTGTTGACGCCTCTGACCCGAACATGGTCCAAATGATTCGGACAACACAGAACGTTTTGGATGAAATTGGCGTTAAGGAAATTCCGATGATTACCGCCTACAACAAGGCTGATAAGACTGATCGCAATTACCCACAGATCGAAGGCGACGACATTCTTTATTCCGCCATCGATCCAAAATCGATCAAACTACTGGCCGACTTGATCACCAAGCGCGTTTTTGCCAACTATGAAAAGTTTGACTTGATCCTGCCACTAAGCGCAGGCAAGGAACTGGCTTACCTGCATGATCGCGCCCAAGTTTTACGTGAAGACTACCAAGACGATGGCGTACACATCGAAGCGAACATCGCGCCCGACGACCAAGGACGCTTCCGTCAATATTTGGCCTAACTAGACTAAGAAAAAATATGAAAAAACATAATCTGCTGTTCCTTTTTGCCCTCACATTTTTGTTAGTTCCTACTAACACGCCTGTAATGGCTGCTAAATATAGTGCTAGTGAGTCAAAAAAGGTGCGCACTTTTCAAAAAAGCTATCATCGTTTGAGCCAGAAGAATTACGATCGGATTTCACTTTTTGCCGTGCAACCCAACTTTGGTATTCCTTTTTCAGCAGGAGTGCTTGACCCTGATTACATCAAAACTTCAATGGCTTACGTTAATTATTACCGCTCATTAGTTGGACTACCTGATGACGCCAATTATGCTAATGACAACGTTAACGCACAACTTGGTGCTGCAGCGCTAGCTTCAGTCAACGCGGAACAAAATCTGCGAGCCCATGGCTTACAAGGTTACGTCAAGCCTGACTACATCAGCGATACTGACTGGGATACAGCAGAAAATACCACATTGGGCAATATCAATTTTTCAGAATCAACTAGCGGAACTACCGCTGGCGAGATTGTCACCGATTTGATACGTGAAGATAATAATATTGCAGGTAATGGCAACATCGGTCACCGCGGCATGATCCTGTCGACGCGAGCCACCCGAATGGGAATTGGTGCTGCTTATGGCACTGAAAATAATGTCTTGTATTCTGTTGAACATGGACTATTTGCTGATGATATTTTGCGTCAGCCTGTGAAAAGCCGAATCGTTTATCCAGCTGCCGGCGTTTTTCCCTACGAATTAGTTGGTGGTAAAACGCCATGGTCTTACTCAACAACCGAGCGAATTTCTGGTCAGCCGAAAATTTACATCACGGATTTGACCACCAAGAAAAAGCGGCAAGCGACACAGGTGCGCAACTTCGGCACCACTTTTTACGGTGACGGCTACACAACAACGATCACTTACCGACCTGGCAAAACCAAGTTAATCAACACGCACAAGTACCGTGTACAAATCGGCAAACATTATAGCTACAGTTTCAGATTTTTCAGGCAAAATAGCACATTGAAAAATAAACAGATTGTAAAGCATCGAAAATGAAATACGTTGATATGCAAAACGGCTCAAGCAGTTGTACATCCTGCTTGAGCCGTTTTAGATAGTAACAAATATTGTAGTCTGTTCAACAATCTTCATGTAAAATAATATTTAGGTCTATTGTAGCGGTTAGCTACCGCTAAGACTTAGTAACTTTAGCATGGCTACACACCCCTCGATCAATTCTTAAGTTATGGAGGTGGAAGCTATGCATAATTGGGTAGACTGGAGAAGTAGGCTTCCAAATGATTGCTTGGGCTATTGCGTATGCGATAACAAAAAAAGCTAATCACAAGGATTAGCCGAAACAACAGTCATCTTAAGTTACGATTGGAGTTAGCGACTGGTACTCGCTAGCTCCTTTTCTTTTATTATTTTAATATGATTTAGAATTTATTGCAATGTTTAGAAGCGCTTATTCTACGCCAATGACGTAACGCATGATGAATCAATAGCTTGTTATACCAAGCATAATTGTGCTTCATATAATTATAGGCGGTTGTAAAATTTTCCAGTTGGCTAGCCGCAATGAATTGATTGCGTGTCCAATGCCAATCCTGAGTAGGATAATATAAAATTTTCACTCGGATTACCCTTCCTACTGTAATAATTGCCCGATCATGATGATAACGCGTGCGAGCAACATTGAGGTAGCTACCAATTAAAGTATTGCGCCAGTATCGATTATGCAGATAATTTTTCTGCTATGAAAAATGTAAGCAAATGTATGACTATGTTTTATTTTCATACATTTTGGACTATTCGTGCTTTCCATTTCTCTTACCAACGTCTAC
>NZ_PCZI01000026.1:0-16560 GCF_002554085.1 Lactobacillus sp. UMNPBX1 | reverse complement strand
TTTTGCCTTTTCTATTCTTAATAATTATGAGACTAGGCTGGCAGAAGAAGTAGTCACTAATAGCGAACTATTGGATAAGCCAAGGAATATTCGTGATACTTATAGCTTTTTGCGTGTTAAAGAAATTGATAGCCTCGCTATTGCCAACGCTATTCAGAACTACCAGAAAGCTTGGAATAACTATCGTAAGATTGGTCATGGAATCCCAACTTTTCATAAAAAACGCAGCGACTGGTCATATCAGACCAACTGTCAATATCCTAAGCAGCCAGAAGCTTTTCTTGATAACGGGACGGCTAGGTTTATTGATGCTAAACATATTAAACTGCCTAAGCTGGGAATTGTCCGCATTGCTGGTTTTAGAAAACTGATTAAAGAGCGCTTGCTTAACCATATTCCAACTCGAATCGGCACAGTCACGATAAAAAAGACCGCTGACGAGCAATTCTACTTATCAATGCAATTAGGCAGCGATACTGCTTTTATTAAGGAATTGCCTAAGACGCAGAGTCAAATTGGCATTGACCTTAACCTTGATAATTTTCTGACGGGATCGAACGGCACAATGGTTGCTAATCCACGCTTTTACCGCAAAGCTGAAAAGAAGCTCGCCCATGCCCAACGCATACTCTCACGCAGACAAAGACGTGCCAAAAAAGACGGGCGTAATTTGCGGACAGCTAAGAATTATCAAAAGCAACGCTTATCAGTTGCCAGACTGCACGACAAGATTCGCAGACAGCGTAATGAATTTTTACAAGTACTCTCAACTGCACTAATCAAAAACCACGATTTAGTAGTTGCCGAGGAATTAAGAAGCAGAAATCTGTTAAAGAATCATGCCTTATCACAAGCTATTTCAGATGTTGGCTGGCGTAGTTTCCTGAATATGCTGGCTTATAAAGCCAAGCTATATGGCAAAGAATTTCTAACAATTGATCCTAAGTACACCACCCAAAGATGCCATCAATGTGGCAGTATTATGGGCCAAAACGGTTATAAGAAATTAACCCTTAAGGATCGGGAATGGACGTGCCCAATCTGTCGAACGCACCATATTCGTGATTGGAATGCGGCAGTGAACATCTTAGAAAAAGGATTAGGCAAGTAGCAGAGTCCAAAAACAAAAGAAAAAAGCAGCCTAAGCTAGGCTGCAGTCCGCTGGCAACTCGCGGACTTAAAAGGCTTTGGTAATTAGACGACCTCTATCGGCAATAGTCAAAAGATTACTGCTGGTAAGTCAAGTCCGTATCTAAGCAAGTTGGTGTTCTGGTTAGCGCAAGCTAACGAGCCACCAAGCCCTAGACTTCAGTCTAGGGTAGTTGACATACTAAAGGAGTCATGATATGGCACGTGAACTAAAAGAAGTTCAGGGTATTATCTTTAAAAGGCAGAAATATAAGGAAGCAGATTTATTAGCCAAAATTATGACTAAACAAGATGGAATTATGACTCTGATTGTTAAAGGAGCCCTGAGGCCTAAATCAAGATTAAGTGCAGCAACATTAAATTTTTCTATTGGTACTTACGTAATTTATACGAGCGGAAAGGGCTTAAGTAATTTACGCACATATAAAGAGGCAAGGCAGTTTGATGGCTTATATAATGATTTAACCAAGAACGCTTATATTTCTTTTATTTTTGATTTAATTGATCACGCCTTTGTAGAATATCAGCCAATTGGTAAATATTATGATTTAGCTTTATTTGCTTTGAAAAAAATAGATAGTGGCGTTGATGCAGAAATGATTACACAAATTGTGCAGATGAAAATATTAGCAGCATATGGTGTTGAGCCACAGCTAAAGCATTGTGTTATTTGTGGTAAGGAAAAAGGCGTTTTTGATTATTCGATTAAAATGGGTGGAGTTATTTGTAGCGATCATTTTAGTACAGTTACTAGCCGAATGCATTTAAAGCCAAAAGAAACTGCTGTAATTAGAACAATTGGCTTATTACCGATTGAGCGATTAGGCGATATTAAAATTAATGAAGAAACGAAGAGGGCTACTAGAAAAGCGATTGATCGTATTTACCATGAAACAATAGGCCTAAATTTAAAGACTAAGAAATTTTTAGATGAATTAAAACTTTTTAGTTAGTAAAAATCTGGTTTTACCATGACCCATGTGTTAAAATAAAAACGTATTTGACGATGATGAGGATTTAAGAAAAGTACTAGTTCAGCGAATGTCGGTCGGTGTGAGGACATCTAGGAAAAGGCACCTCTAGTCATATTGTTCAATTAAGAGCAGGAAGGATACTTCCTGAATTAGGGTGGAACCGCGATATATTTCGTCCCTATGCAAAATTTTGCATAGGCTTTTTTTATGGCCTAGCGCAGGAGGAGATTAAAGGAAATGGCAGATAAGAAATTAAATATTCAGAATATGATCTTTAAGCTGGAACAATTCTGGTCCTCCAAAGGTTGTATGATTATGCCTTCATACGATGTTGAAAAGGGTGCGGGTACAATGAGTCCTTACACTTTTCTTCGTGCAGTTGGTCCAGAACCATGGGCAGCTTGTTATGTAGAGCCTTCTAGAAGACCTGCAGATGGTCGTTATGGTGAAAACCCTAATCGGTTATTCCAACACCACCAATTCCAAGTTGTTATTAAGCCAGCTCCTAAGGATATTCAACAATATTACCTAGACAGTTTGAAAGTTTTAGGTATCGATCCTTTGGAACACGATATTCGTTTCGTTGAAGATAACTGGGCTAACCCATCTATGGGTTGTGCTGGTGTTGGTTGGGAAGTATGGCTTGACGGTATGGAAGTTAGCCAATTCACATACTTCCAAGTTGTTGGTGAATTAGATGTTAAGCCAACTATGAGTGAAATCACTTACGGTGTTGAACGCCTTGCGTCATATATTCAGGATGTTAACTCAGTATTTGATCTTGAATGGGGTAATGGCATTCTTTATCGTGATATCTTCAAGCAACCAGAATATGAACATTCTAAATATGCATTTGAAGAATCAAATCAAGAACAATTGCTTCAGTTCTTTGATATTTATGAAGCAACTGCTAAGCGTTTATTAGATAAGAATTTGGTTCACCCAGCATACGATTATATTTTGAAGTGTTCACATACTTTTAACTTGCTTGATGCTCGTGGTGCTGTTTCAGTTACTGAACGTGCTGGTTATTTATCAAGAATTAGAAATCTTGCGCATGAAGTTGCTGTCAAATTTGTCGAAGAACGTGAAAAACGTGGCTTCCCATTGCTTAAAAGTGCAGAAGACAAAAAGGCGGGGGTAGAAAATGGCTAAAGATTATTTATTTGAAATTGGTACTGAAGAAATGCCAGCTCACGTTGTACCACGCAGCGTTAAGCAATTAGCTGACAGAACAAGAAAATTTTTAAAAGAAAATGGCTTGAAATTTAAAGATATTAAGACTTTTTCAACTCCACGTCGTTTGACTATTTTGGTTGAAGATTTGGCTGAAAAGCAAGACGATATTGATGAAGTTAAAAAAGGTCCAGCTAAGAAGATTGCTCAAGATCAAGATGGTAATTGGACTAAGGCTGCTCAAGGATTTGCTCGTGGCCAAGGAATGACTACAGACGATATCTATTTTGAAGAACTTAAGGGTACTGAATACGCTTATGTTCACGTTCAAAAGGAAGGTAAGAAAGCTAGTGATATCTTACTTGGTATGAGCGATATCATTAAGGCGATGACTTTCCCTACTAAGATGCGGTGGGATTCAAATGATTTTGAGTTTGTTCGTCCAATTCACTGGCTTGTTTCATTATTTGGCAGTGATGTAATTCCCGTTAAGATTTTGGATATTACTGCAGGTCGTAAAACTCAAGGCCATCGTTTCTTAGGCGATTCAGTTGTTTTGGCCAATGCTGATGACTATGAAGATGCATTAAAAGATCAATTTGTAATTGCTGATGCAGATGAACGTAAAGATATGATCGTTCGTCAAATGAATGAATTAGTTAAGAAGAACAACTGGCAAGTTAAACCAGATCGTGATTTACTCGAAGAAGTTACTTATTTAGTAGAATATCCGACTGTATTTGCTGGTTCATTTGATGAAAAGTATTTGAAGATTCCTGATGAAGTGCTGATTACTTCAATGAAAGACAATCAAAGATACTTTGAAGTCTATGATGAAAATGGTAAGTTAATTAATCACTTTATTGCTGTTCGTAACGGAAATAAAGATTACCTTGATAATGTTATTTCAGGTAATGAAAAAGTTTTAGTTGCTCGTTTGGACGATGCTCAATTCTTCTATGATGAAGACCGCAAGTATCCACTTAGTCATTTTGTTGATCGTCTTAAGAATGTTTCATTCCACGATAAGATTGGTTCAATGGCTGAAAAGATGCAACGTGTTCGCATGATTGGTGATTACTTAGCTAAGCGTTGGGATTTACCAGAGAATGTAGTCAAGGATTTCGACCGTGCTAGTGAACTTTACAAGTTTGACTTAGTTACCCAAATGGTTGGTGAGTTTGCAGAACTTCAAGGTGTAATGGGCATGCATTATGCTCGTCTTGCAGGTGAGGACGAAGAAGTTTCAGTTGCAATCAAGGAACACTACATGCCTGCCACTGCTGAAGGTCCACTTCCTGAAACTACGGTTGGTTCATTATTATCAATTGCTGATAAAATTGATACAATTGTAACCTTCTTTGGTGCAGGAATGATTCCTACATCATCTAATGACCCATACGCACTTCGTCGTTATGCATATGGTATTGTAAGAATCTTACTTAATGAGAAGTGGTCATTACCATTTAACGAAGTTTTACCAGAAATCATTAGTATGCTTAATGGTGTAACTCCAGCTAAGCTACCTAAGAGTGATGCTGACCAGGAAATTGCAGACTTCATTCGTGATCGTGTCAAGCAATACTTACAAAAGAATGACTTCAAGTATGATATTATTGATGCTGTTCTTGCTTCAAGTCAACAAGATCCAAGTCAAATTTTAGCAGCAGCTACTGTATTGCAACTTCACCATGATGATGAAGAATTCAAGCCAGTAGTTGAGAGTTTGACTAGAATTGATAACATCTTAAAGAAGGCTAAATTTAAGAGTAATACTGCTGTTGATGAAAGTCTCTTTGATGATAACAGTGAAAAAGAACTTTACGCTGGCGTTCAAAACTTGCAAGATATTGAAAGTTTGGCTGATCTCTACCAAGGTTTTGTTCAACTGCAACCAGTGATTGATCAATACTTTGAAACTAATATGATCATGGCTAAGGACGAAAAGGTCAAGAATAATCGCTTAGCACAATTATATGCAGTTAATGAATTAGCAGATCGTTTAGGTGACTTAAGCAAGTTAGTTATTAAGTAGTTAATTTAGATAGAAAAAGGGTGATTCATATGGCTGGACGGATTCCTGAAGATTTTATTTCAGAGGTTCGCAGTAACGTCAATATTGTTGATGTTATCAGTCAGTACGTTTCGCTTGAGAAAAAAGGCAAAGACTATATTGGTCTTTGCCCTTTTCATCAAGAAAAAACTCCGTCGTTTACTGTAAATGCTGATAAGCAGTTTTTTAAGTGCTTTGGTTGTGGTAAGGGTGGAAATGTTTTTAAATTCTTGATGTATAAGGATGATTTAACTTTTCCCGAAAGCGTTGAGCGAGTAGCTAAGTTTGCCCATATTGCTATGCCTAATGGGTATGGTCATAATAGTGGCACCAAATTAAATCCACTTATGCAAATGCATCAGGATGCCGTTGATTTTTATCATCGTGTGCTTTTGACTACCAAAGCCGGTGAACGGGGGATGCAGTATGCTCAAAAACGAGAACTAGATCAAGAAATATTAGATCATTTTAAGATAGGCTATGCCCCTAAAGCTGATAATGTTTTGATTACTTATTTACGTAGTAAAGGTTATCAAGATGATGATCTAGCACAAAGTGGTTTATTTGTTCAAGCTAGGGATGGGCAGTTATACGACCGTTTTCGTGACCGTTTGATGTTTCCATTGGATAATGAAAATGGGAGAACGATAGGCTTTTCTGGTAGACGAATTTCTAATGATAAGACCGAAGCTAAGTATATGAATAGTCCTGAAACGGAGATTTTTACCAAGTCAAAGGTATTATTCCACTTTGCAGAAGCAAAGAAAGCAGCTCGTGGTGAAGGTCACTTAGTTCTGTATGAAGGTTATATGGATGTAATTGCAGCATATAAGGCAGGAGTAAAATCAGGAATTGCTTCAATGGGAACTAGTTTAACAGATGACCAAATATATTTGTTGAGACGTATTACTCCTAATATCATTATTAATTATGATGGAGATGATCCAGGAGTCCATGCCGAAGAACGTGCTGCACGTATGTTTAATAAAGATGGCAATTTTAATTTAGGAATTGTAGTTTTACCAGAAAAACTAGATCCTGATGAATACGTCAAAAAATATGGCGCTGAGAAGTATCTGGAAGAAGTCAAAGGTGCCTTAACGCCGACTGACTTTTTCTTAAAACGGTTGGAACAAAAATATAACTTAGATAATGACCGTGAAAAGATTGCTTATTTAGGTGAGGCCGTAAAAGAAATTGCACAAGTGCGCAATCCAGTTGAGCAAGATATGTATACTGAAAAATTGGCGAAGTCTAGTGGGGTTTCTATTGCTTCGTTAAAGGCAAATCTTGCTAAAGAAAGACGGCGAAATAATCGGGCACGCAATCATGTACGTAATTCTCAAAGAAATTCACCTGATTATCCGATAGACGTACCTTTACCTGGTGATGAAGACGTGCCTACAGAGCAGTCAGTAGTTGAAAAAAATCCTAGTCAGACCAGACTCTTGTATTTATTTATTCATTCAACTGATGCTCAAAAATATATGTTAGAAGGGCAATTTCATTTTCCTAATCAGGATTTTGAAACTCTGGCACAGGATTGGTTAAAATATGCGGAAACTCATGAAAATCCACAAATTGATGGGTTCTTAGATTTTATTCCTGAGCAACTTCAAGGTATAATAGTAGATGCTGAAATGGCACAGATGCCAAAAGATTCTACAATTCAAGAAGTTGATGCTTTGGTTCTAGCATTAAAAAGACGCAACATCTATTCCAGGCTGAATGAGCTTCAAGCTCAATTACAGGATGCTAAGCGCAAAAATGATGCACAAGGAATTATTGCAATCACTCAGGAGATTATTGGATTAAAACGGATCTTAGGTTAATAAGGAGGCTTTTTAGTGGCAGAAAAAGAAACTACACAAAAACTATCTTTAGATAAGATGGTTAAGCAAGTCGTAAAAGACGTAAAGAAAGATAAGTCGATCACTGAAGAAGATTTCACTGCTCGTTTGATTAAGCCTTATAACTTACAAGGCAAGGCTGTAGATCAACTAGTACAAGAGTTTGAAGATAATGGTATTAGCATTGTTGATGAAAACGGTGATCCTTCAAAGTTAGCCTTAAAGAAACAAAAGGATGTTGAAAAGGCTGAATTAAAGGATATGTCTGCTCCATCAAGCGTACGCATGAACGATCCAGTGCGGATGTATTTGAAGGAAATTGGTCGTGTACCACTTCTTACTGCTGATCAAGAAATTGCTCTTGCCAAAAGAATTGAATCCGGGGATGAAGAGGCAAAGCAAGAATTAGCCGAAGCCAACCTTCGTTTGGTAGTTTCTATTGCTAAGCGTTATGTAGGACGTGGTATGTCATTCCTTGATTTGATTCAAGAAGGTAATATGGGACTAATGAAAGCCGTTGATAAGTTTGATTATCGTCTAGGCTTTAAGTTCTCAACCTACGCAACTTGGTGGATTAGACAGGCAATTACTCGTGCGATCGCTGACCAAGCACGTACAATTAGAATTCCTGTTCACATGGTCGAAACAATTAATAAATTGATCAGGATACAACGTCAATTGTTACAGGACTTAGGCCGTGAACCTACACCAGAAGAAATTGGTGCAGAAATGAATATGCCAACCAATAAAGTACGTGATATTCTAAAAATTGCTCAAGAACCTGTTTCATTAGAAACACCTATTGGCGAAGAGGATGATTCACACTTAGGCGACTTTATTGAGGATAAGGATGCAACTAGTCCAGAACAACACGCTTCTTACGAAATGTTGAAGGAACAACTTGAACAAGTACTTGAGACTTTAACTGATCGTGAGGAAAATGTTTTGCGTTTGCGTTTTGGTCTTGATGATGGTCGTACCCGTACTTTGGAAGAAGTAGGTAAGGTATTTGGTGTTACCAGAGAACGTATTCGTCAGATTGAAGCTAAGGCATTACGTAAGTTGCGTCATCCAAGTCGCTCAAATCAATTACGTGATTTCATGGATTAATTATAATTATCTATATTAAAAGAGCTAAGTTTTACTTAGCTCTTTTTTATTGGACTGGATCTTTACCTGCTGCCCTTAGATTATCTTCAATGATTTTCATTGGATTTAACCAAGTGCCATTATCTTTCCAATAGTATTTGCATGGCGTATTGTCATGCTTTTTATCAATGTAATCTTTATCTGTCTTAGTAACTCCTAAATGAATGTGAGAGCCGGTCAGTTTACCAATTTTTTGTCCCAACTTGACTTTTTGACCTTTTTTAACATAAATATCAGTAATACTGAGGAAGCCTTCCTGGTAAACTTCAACATAGCCATCATCGGAAATAATCCAAATATAAAGTCCTAAACCTGGGGCGTATTTAACACGATGGACAGTTCCCGCATGCACAGCATATACGGAAGAATGTCCAACTTCACTAAATCCGAAGTCATAGCCATCATGAAAATAACTCTTGCTAGGATAGACTCGACGAATGACGTCAGTTTCACCAAACTTTTGTCCAGATTTAAATTTAATTTTCTTTTCATAGAGCTTCTTAAAAGGGTAACCCCAAGTAACATAAACGACTTTTTTCTTTTTAGCAGTCTTCTTTTTCTTAACCGTGTGAGTTTGTGGTCGTAAACTATTCAGATTGTTTTGCCATAAGGGAATAGAGGCAAAAGCTAAAATAGCAATTAAAGCAGCTAAAAGTGCAAACTTACTTTCAGTTTTTTTCATTAAAATAGCTCATCTCGCTTTCCGTCAAGCATATGTTCACTAATTGTTTGTTCAAAAAATACTGGTAAATCATGATCAAAATTGTAAGCTAACTTTTGCTTTTTCAATTCTTTAGCACTCATCCAGGTTAGTTTACCTTCGTCTGATTCTTTAACGGTACCCGAAAATTGTTCAGCTATGTAGAAAAATACTAAATAACGTTCATCATTGTGATCATAAAATTGTTTAACACCAACTAATTGAGGATGACTAATCGTTAATCCAGTTTCTTCTTTGACTTCCCTGACGACAGAATCATGAAAAGATTCATGCGCTTCAACATGACCACCAGGAAAAGTAAGTCCTGGCCAGACCGGATCGTTGCGATCAAGAACTAAAACCTGATCTTTGTTTTTAACCATGCACATATTAGTTAATGTGACATTTTCTGTTCTACTCATGTAAAAAACCCGCTTTCTGTGACGATTATATCAAATAGTAGCAAAATAAGACTATGAAATATGCTAAAATTTGTTTAACCATATCTTTTATGGAGGAAACATGAATTTAAGATTAAATACGTTGGCAAAGATGGTAGATCCTGGCAGTCGAGTGGCTGATATTGGAACTGATCATGCATACTTGCCAATTGAATTAGTAAAAAATGGCAAAATTGATTATGCAATTGCTAGTGACGTTGCAGAGGGCCCTCTTGAAAATGCTAAAAATGATATTGCAGCAGCTGGGTTAACCGAGCAAATTGAAACTCGCTTAGGTAGTGGGTTAGAAACCGTTACTCATGCTGATCAGATTGATACAGTTGTGATTGCCGGAATGGGCGGCAAGTTAATGACTGATATTCTTGATAGAGCTTGGAGCAAAGATGCACAATTTAAAACTCTGGTACTAGAACCTAATATAGGCGAAGCAGGGGTACGTAATTGGCTGATGATGCATAATTATAAGATTATCTCAGAAAAATTAATTGCAGAGGCTGGGCATACTTATGAATTAATTAAGGCTAGCTTAACTGAAGAAAAGCATGAGATGACTGAAAAGGAAATCTTTTTTGGCCCCTTTATTGTACAAGAAAAGAATCCAGTTTTTTATCAGAAATGGGAAGGCCAACTCGCTTATTATCAAAGATTGCTGGTTAATTTGAATAAAGCAAGAAAAAAAGACGAAGATCGAATCAATGAAGTAGATCATGATATTAAATTAATCAAGGAGGAATTGGAGAATTGACCAAAGTAAAAGACATTGTTGCGCGCTTGCGACAAGATTTTCCGGAAAACATTGCTTCACAAGGTGATCCTGTTGGTATGCAAATTGGATCAATGGAGGCTGATGTTACCAAAGTAATGACTACTTTAGATGTACGTCCCCAGGTAGTTGAAGAAGCTGTTGAAAAAGGGGTTGATTTCATCGTTAGTCACCATCCTGTAATGTTTAGACCAGCACAAAATTTGGATTTTGCGAATGCACAAAACGCAATGTATGGCAATATTATCAAGAATGGAATTACTGTTTATTCAATTCATACTAATTCAGATAAAGCCCAAGATGGATCTGCTGATTGGCAAGCAGAGGAATTAGGTCTGCAAGATGTTGAACCATTTTGTCTGGATGATGATGGAATTGCTATGGGTAGAAAAGGAAAGTTACCTAGAACAATGACTGCTTATGATTTTGCCTATTATGTTAAAGAAAAAATGCAAATTAAAATGGCACGTCTGATTACTGCAAACAATGAAAAGCCAATTACCAGTGTAGGATTTATTTGTGGCGATGGTGGTAAATATTGGACTAGAGCCTTAGATGACCATTTAGATGCTTTTATTACTGGGGATGTTTATTATCATGTAGGCCATGATATGATTTCATCTGGTTTAACTGTTGTTGATCCTGGTCATTATACTGAAAAACTATTTAAGTACAAGGTCTATGATCGACTTAAAAAGTGGAATGAAGAAAATAACTGGAATGTTGGAATTGAGCTTTCCGAGGTTTCTACCAATCCATTTCAAGACTTATTTTAATTAGAAAGAGAGTTATATATGGAATATCCTAATTTGTTACCTAGATTTTTAAAGTACGTTAAAGTTAATTCGCGTTCTGACGAACACTCAGATCGCTTTCCATCAACTGAAAGAGAAGAAAACTTCCAAAAGAATGTCATTATGAAGGATCTTGAAGACTTAGGTTTAAGTGACATTCATTACAACCAAAAAGCAGGTAGTGTAATTGCTGAAATTCCTTCAAACGTTGACTATGATGTTCCGGTAATGGGCTTTTTAGCACATAGTGATACAGCTGACTTTAATTCAGAAAATGTTAAACCACAGATTCATGAAAATTATGATGGTGAAAGCAAAATTCAATTAGGCGATTCAGAATTTTACCTTGATCCAAAGGTCTTTCCACACTTGAGGAATTACAAGGGTCAAACTATAATTACTGCCTCAGGCGATACCTTGCTTGGTGGGGACGACAAGTGTGGTGTTTCTGAATTAATGACCTTTGCGGAATACTTAATGAATCATCCAGAAGTTAAGCACGGCAAGATTCGTTTAGCATTTACTCCAGATGAGGAAATTGGTACAGGTGCTGAACACTTTGATGTAAAAGACTTTGGTGCAGATTTTGCTTTTACTGTCGATGGTGAAGCACCTGGTAAGCTTGACTGGGGAACTTTCTCAGCAGCACAATTTAGCCTTGATATTCAAGGTGTGAATGTTCACCCAGCTGTTGCTAAAGGTCAAATGATTAATGCAATTCAAGTAGGTATTGATTTCCATAATCAATTGCCAGAACATGATCGTCCAGAGCACACTGATGGTCGTGAAGGCTTCTTCCACTTGATGAATTTTGATGGAACCGTTGATAATGCTCATCTTGATTATATTATTCGTGACTTTGAACGTGATGGCCTTGAAGAACGTAAGAACTTAGTTAAATCAATCGTTGACAAGATGAATGCTGAATTTGGTACTGAACGAATCAAGTTAAAGATGTGGGATCAATACTACAACATGGCTGATGAATTAAAGAAGCATATGGATATCGTTGATTTAGCTAGGGATGCATATAAGGCAGAATGTCTTGAAATTAACGAAGATCCAGTTCGTGGTGGTACAGATGGTTCACAATTGACTTATATGGGTCTTCCTTGTCCTAACATTTTTGCAGGTGAAGAAAACATGCATGGTCGTTACGAATACACTGTTCTTGAGTCTATGTGGAAAGCGGTCGATGTCATGATTAAAATGGCGGAATTAAACGCTGAAAGAGCTAAGTAGTGAAACATTTTTGACTAAAAATATCAATAATTCTATTTCTGATCTAATATGAGATTATTGATAGATTAGGAAATAGGGTAAACATAGTTAATAAATAAAAATTATGCACTAATACTATTAAAAATAAAAGATAGTTTATAATTACCGTCATTATAGGATTATAGACTATCTTTTTGTTGTACTTTTAACTTTTATGAACTTGTGAAACAAAGTGATTAAACTTAGCCCTTGCAAAAAGTGACTAAAGTGAGTATTATAGTTAGTGTAATAGATTAATAATACAGTGTAAAATAGGAGCTAAGTAAATGGAATTTAAAGATAATATTCCTATTTATCTTCAGATTGAACAATACTTGTATCGTCAAATTGCTTTAGGCAAGTTAACAGCTGGTGAGAAGATTCCTTCTGTTAGAAAACTTGCTCTAGAATTAACCGTTAATGTTAATACCGTGCAAAGAGCACTACAACAGATGAACAGTCAAGGTATTCTTTATACTAAACGTGGCGAAGGTAATTTTGTTACTGAAGATACTAAACTATTATCCGAAACCAAGCAGTCATTAATTAATAATGAATTAGAACAGTTTGTTCAAAATATGGAAAAGTTTGGAATAGGAAGAAACGAGTTAGTTTCAACGTTAGAGAATTATTTAAAAAATGGTGGGGATCAGAATGAATGATTTATTAGCTATTAAAGATGTAAGTTATAAGAAAAATCAGAAGCAAGTATTGCAAGATGTGAACTTGAATTTAGCTCCTGGCAAGATTGTTGCTTTACTTGGTGAAAATGGTGCTGGTAAGACCACTTTGATGCGAATTATTGCCGGTGTAGCTAAGAATTACAAAGGCGAAATTAATTTAGAGGGGGCAACAAAAGAGGCAGAAAGAAAGGCTAAGTTGTCTTTTACTGATGGTTTAACTGGCTTCAGCGATTCAACAAAGATCAAGGAAGTGGTTAAATTTTACGCAACGATTTTTCAAGATTTTGATGAGAATGAATTCGATGAGCTGCGTAAGTTTATGAAATTAGATCCTGAAATGAAGTTGAGTCAGTTATCACGAGGAATGCGTGAAAAATTGATTATTGCTTTAACATTTGCTCGTAAAGCAGATTTGTATTTACTTGATGAACCTTTTGGTGGGATTGATGCAATGGCTCGAAAGAAAATTATTAATTCCATCATTTTGTGGAAAGATGAAAAGGCAACGATTTTAATCTCAGATCACTTTGTCAATGAAATTTCATCTTTACTTGATGAAGTAGTAATTGTGAAAAATCATACGGTTTTGGAACATAAATCAGCAGATGACATTCGTCAAACGCATAAGTCAATCGAAGAATACTATGAAAGTTTTTATGCAGATGAGGATGATGAATAATGACTAGTTTTAACACATTGTTTAATCGAATGTTTCAAGAAAAAAGCAAGTCAGTCTATTTAATCTTCTTAATTCAAGCCTTTGCTAGTTTATGTTTTACAATTATTGGTTTTGTTTCGGAAAATGGTAGACCAGAATTTGTTAATGGAAAAGATACTAGTTCTGTCAATGTGATTGTTGCTTTTCTCGCTGTATTTGCAGTAATGATGCTGATAACGTCATTTATCGCTGATTTTGTTTATTGGATTATTTCTTCAATCAAGAATGAAAAAATTAATCGCAGTCAAACTTGGCGCTTGATTCCGGTAACTGATACTAAGTTTTTGCTTAGCAATTTTGGGACAGCATTTTTAACTTATATTTGGTTAGGAATTTTAGAAGCGGTCACGATAATCGTTACCCTTTTGCCGATGTTGTCTGATCAAGATGTGCGCAAAGCAATAGGTCAGGCTAGCATCCATCTTTCAGCAAGAGACTGGCAAACAATGCTCGGAAGTTTGCTGCTAATCATTTTTATTGGCTATGCTTGGTACGCAATTGTAAGTTTGCTTAACCTAGCAAGCCGCAGCATTATTGATTTTTTGCCAGGTGGCTCAAGTAAAGTATGGACCTTTATTATTAGAGTAATTGTAATTATTGCGATTATTTGGATTTTAGGCCATGCGGCAACAATTATCTTTTCAGTCTTAGGAAAGTTTAGTCCTTTTATGGTCAACAGCCAGGATATTAACTATGCCACTACGATTCTTCAATTCTTGGTCTTTGATGTTGTGATTACTTTGATTGATATCTTGCTTTTGAATAAATTCGTAGAAGCAAAACAGAATTAGGAGTTTTTTATGGCAAATTTTAAGACCTTGTTTAAGCAAATGTTTGTGCAAAAAAGGCGCTACGCTAACTTAGTTTTGTTATTACAAGTTTTTGCAGTCCTTTTTTTGCTGGTAATGGCTCTGTTAGATAAAAGCAATTTAGCTTATCTCAACATTAGTAAGGACAGTAATTGGCTAGATCGTTTGCTTAGTGCAGGAATGCTCAAAACGCCGATTGCCGATGTGATTTTTGTTGGTCTGCTTTGCTGGCAAAATGAAAAAATCAACCTCAGTCAAACTTGGCAGCTAGCTCCAGCTTCAAGTGTCAAAATCTGGCTGATTAATATGCTTTCTAGTTTAGTTGAATGTATTTATATTTTTGTAATTCAAGTCATTTTAGGCTTCGTTGCTGCTATGATTGATAATTTAAGTCATCATTATTCACTGCTTCATGACTTAGTTGATGCTAAAGTTACTTGGGCAGATGCTAGTTTATTAATTGAATTTCTATTGTTCTTAACTGGAACGGTTTTAGTTATTATGACTTTTGTCAGTTTTGCTAATTTTTTGACGAAAGTAATTGTTGATCAATTGCCAGTTAACAATAATATTGTTATTAAGTTATTTGTGATGGCAGTGATTGTGATTATTGCAATCTTGATTGCTGAACAGCTAAACGAACAAATTACTGCTATGTATTTGCATCGTTTTGCCAAAGAAGCAGCATATGATCCATTGGGTATTTCAGTGGTTGAGTACTTTGCAGGAGCAATTGTTTTAGGAGCAATCGACAGCTACTTAATGAGTAAATTTGTCGAACCTAAGATAATTAATCGTTAATTGAAGGGGAGGGGTAGATAGTGACGAATTTTTGGACCTTGTTTAGGCAAATGTGGACGCAAAAAAGAAAATTTATTTATTTGGTTTTCTTAATTAATATCTTTGCTGTAGTATTTTTATCAGGTTATTTTCTTCTTTTCAAAAATTGGAATGGTCTAGCAAATCTGCCGTCTAAAAATTTAGGGCAATTCTGGCGCAATAATTTTGTCTATGTGACTTTATACATTGATTTTGCCTTTTGTGCGATTACATGTTGGCAAAATGAAAAAATTAATCTGAGTCAAACCTGGCATTTAGCAGCTAGCGATGAACGAAAAACATACTTAGCTAATATATTTAGCAGTTTGCTGGCATGTGGTTATTTCTTCTTGCTGCAAGAAATCGTTAATAGTCTGTTGCTGATCCCTAGTTGCGGGGCAGACAGTTTTGCTCAAGCATTTCGTGAGTTTGGTCTGTATCCAATTAAAACAGTTCCCGGCGTTGAAATAACTAGCAATCGAATGCTTGCTTTTCATTGGTTGTTTATCATTTTGATAATTTTAATCATTTACTTCTTTGTCAGCTTTGCCAATTTTAGTTCGCGAGTAATTACTGATTTCTTGCCGTTTAAGAGTACAGTTTGGGCTCGCTTGTTAATTATCGCAATTTTGGTAATTGTCGCAGCTTACTGCGGCATGATCTTTATGTCTAAGTTACAGGGCTTTGTTGATAAGAGTCCAAATTTACAAGCAACCGATCCAATCTGGTTAGATGATTTATGCTTGTTTATTGTTAGCCTTGTTTTCGGTATTTTGAATCTAGTATTCGTGAAGAAATATCTTGAACCAAAAATAGATTAATTAATGCAAAAAAAGAGCTTCATTTCAATCAAGAAATGAAGCTCTTTTTTGTAGTTAACTAAGCATTAGCTGACATATAGTCATAAAGTTGATTTACTTCTTCAGCTGTAAATTGACCATCACCAGTTTTCATAGCATGGACTTTTTCAACTGATAGGTGACTAGCAAATGCTAGATCAGTGTCATTAACATGGTGTTTTACTTGAAAATTAATAATTGCATCAGATAATTCTTCTTGCTCATTCATAATAATTTCTCCTTACTCTTTAATTTTAATCAAATCAGGACGAAAAATAAAATTTTTTGTAATTTTTCAATTAAAATGTGGTTCAGTATAAATTCTTGTGTAAATAGAAATTAGATAACAAAAAAAGAAGGGTT
>NZ_PCZI01000025.1:0-19280 GCF_002554085.1 Lactobacillus sp. UMNPBX1 | reverse complement strand
GCTTTGCCAAGATAGGCAGCAGCTTCTTTTAAATACATAATTCTAGACATAAAAAAATCTCACCACCTTGTAGCGAGATTATAGCACACTTTATAACACTTAAGAAACACAATTACACATATATTTTTAAACTTGTTGAAACTCCCAAAGTAAGGCCTTGCGCAATACCTTAGAAATGCAGTACCATTCACATTTACCGTTAGGCAATTCAACCAAACACCAAAGATATTGGTGTCTCTTCGCCATTCAATCCATCCCTTCTAATTAATATCGGCTTTAATTATACCGCTACTTATTAAGCTATTCAGTTAGAAAATCAATAATGTCAGAAAATATTAGGTCATGATGTCAAATCTATTCAACTGACATCATTTGTCCTAAGAACGCATTTACCGCTTGCTTAATATACTCGCTGCAAAGGTGAGTATACTGCGTTGAATTTCTGGACATGGCTCTGCTTAAACGGTCTTGATGGGTGTCATTTTAATCCCTTCTTTAATTTTTGCCATAATTTTCTCCACACTGAAAACTATGGCAAAAAATCTAAAAACTTTCAGTACAGAGAAAATTATGACAAAAAAAGTAGAATTTTTCAGTCTAGAGAAAACTTTTATCAATACAAAAAAGCAAGCGCATTAATCGCCTGCCTAAAAGTATTCCAAATTACTTCTCTATAGCACTCTCTTAGCAATCGATGGTGTAAAGTAACTCGATACCGTTTGCAAAATAGTACCTTGCTCCGGTGTTGCTGCGTTTACATATTGATTGTTTCCTACATAAATTGCAACGTGGTATGGAGCTGTCGTTGAACCCCAGAAGACTAAGTCACCTGGCTGCAAGTTGTTCAATGAAACAGTTTGACCAACCTTAACTTGATCATAAGTTGTTCTTGGCAAGTTAACACCAGCAGCTTTTTGGTAAACATATTGTACTAAGCCAGAACAGTCAAATGAATCCGGACCTTCTGCACCCCAAACGTAATTCTTGCCTACTTGTTGCTTAGCTAAAGCAACGATTGAAGCGGCCTTACTAGTAGCTTGCGTTGAAGAAGTTTGGTTAGTATTTTGGCTGGTCTTCTTGATTGCCGTATTAACAATTTGCTTAGCCTTCTTCACCTTAGCTATCTTTTCAGCCTTCTTCTGAGTAGCCGTTTTAGTAGCTACTGCCGCTGTCTTCTTATTAACAGTAGTCTTTGTCTGCTTAGCTTCCGTTTTCTTAACAGTTGGTGCTTGCGATACTTCTGCTTTTTCTCCAGCAGTAACATCTACGGTATAACGCGCTTCAATCCATTCACGCGTTCCAACCTTGTACCACAAGTTGCCCTTCTTATCGAGTGCAGTCTCAGCTACATTCCAGACCGTGCCGTCCTTAGCACGGTAGCCCATGAATTGACCATTCTCATAGTTGGTCCAAATATTCAGGCTCTTACCTGGTAAATAGCTAATCTTAACTTGCTTAATCGCAGTAAAATTAGCTGCACGAACAGTTTTCATTGATGTGATTGCGGAAACACCCGTAACGGTCAGGGCTGCAGCCGCTCCCACTTTAAAAAAATTATGTTTCATAATTGAATCCCCTTGGTAGCGAAACAGGTGAAAACTTTTCACCTAAAATTACCCACTCTTACTATGTAACGCCTTCATTATTGCATGTCCTACCTCAAGAAGCAAATTAGAACATTACAATATTACAAAAAAGACGGATCACTGGAATCCGTCTTCATTACTTACTATCTTAATTTAAAACACGCTTAGCAACACTTGGGTAGAAGTATGAACTCAAAGTTTGCTTGATTACGCCTTGACCTGGTGTAGCAGCGTGGATGTATTGGTTGTTACCAACATAGATACCTACGTGATATGGAGCACTTGCACTACCCCAGAAAAGCAAATCACCCGGTTGAAGATTATCCATAGAAACGGTTGATCCTTGCTTAACTTGATCATAAGTAGTTCTACCCAACTTCACGCCAGCAGCGTTAGAGTAAACATATTGTACCAAACCTGAACAGTCAAAACCGTTAGTTCCTGTACCACCCCAAACATAGGACTTGCCTAATTGTGCTGAAGCCAAAGTAATAACTGCTGAAGCATCACCAGTTGCTTGAACTGACTTCTTAGCCTTTTTAGCTTTCTTAACTGCTTGAGCCTTATCTGAACTAGCATCAACAGTATATTGAGCTAAAATCCATTGGTTATCACCAATTTGGTACCATGTACGGCCCTTCTTATCAGTCTTGGTGTCAAAAACATTCCAAGTAGTACCATGTTGAGCACGTTGACCAGTAAAGTGGCCACCATTGTAGTTGTCCCAGATGTTAATTCCATAACCTGCAATGTAGTTAATCTTTACTTTGGTAGTAGCAGCTTGAACAGTAGCATTAGTTGAATCTGGCTTGATGACATTTACTGCAGCTACACCGGTCAGAGTTAATGCAGCAGCTGCGGTAACTTTTACGAAATTGCTCTTAATATTCATCAAATTCTCCTATATGTTTTCACTATATATAAGCATTCTTAGAATTTATTACTTAAGCTGGTAACGAAAATATTAATTCATCGAAAAATCTTTAAATTTCTTTAACGTATTTAACAAAATCTATAATAATGTCCTAATGTTACAGTAGTGTTACAAAAGTAATACTGATTTAATAAATATTACGTTTCCGTCAAAAAGAAAAATAGCTAGGGAGATTTCCCTAACTATCTTAATTAGATATTTTATTTTTAGGAAGACTAACGCAATTAGTCGATTACACGCTTAGCTGATGATGGGTAAAATGAAGCTAAGGTTTGTTGCTTAACATTTTGACCAGGAGCTGGAGCGTGAACAAACTTGCCGTTACCTACGTAGATACCTACATGGTAGTTACCCCAGAATAATAAGTCACCCTTCTTAAGCTTCTTAGTTGAAACTGAAATGGTCTTACCAAGAGTAATTTGACCGTAAGTAGTTCTTGGCAAAATTTTGTTAATAGCATTCTTGAAAACGTAAGTAGTTAAGCCTGAGCAGTCAAAACCGCTAGGACCAGCAGCACCGTAAATGTAAGGCTTGCCGATTTGCTTCTTAACAAGCTTAACAACTGCATTACGCTTCTTAGTAGCAGCTGATTCTTGCTTAACTGAACTTGAGTCAGGTTTAGTAGTTTCAAGATCTGAAATTGAGTTGTTAGTAGTTACAGTAGTGTTTTCAACGTCATCAGCGTGAACAGTTGATGGAACATTGATAGCTGAGATACCGGCAAAGAATACTGATAAAGCTGCGGTGTATTTTACTAAAGTACGTCTAAAATTCAAAATTAATTGTCTCCTCTAAAAATTACTAAATTGTTTTTTTGATTTCTTAAATCAATTGACGTTTTATATAATACCGATTGAATGTTACACGAATGTTTCAAAAGAGCTACCATCGCGTTAAGAAACCTTATTAAAAAACACATTTTATGTAAAAAAGAGAAGACCCAAAAAGCTAGCGAAGCTTTGCTATCAGTGCATCGAGAGCACTTCTGGTCTTTGTTAAATTGTCATTAATTAATATATGAGCGTAATTTTTCAGATCAGCTGGCAATGCATTTAATTCACTACCACTAAGTCTTTCTTTAATCTTACTTGGATCATCACCGCGCTTGAGCAAACGCTCTTCTAGCTCTTTTTTGGTAGATGTTGTTATATAAAGGAAATAGACTTTGTCACCCAATTGCTGAATATAGGTATAAACGCCTTTGATATCGACAATTAGAGAAACTAAGTCACTTTTTTTCCAAGCTAAATTCAATGCTTCACGACTTGAGCCATACTGATAAGATCCATACTTAATATGTTCAAAAAAGTGCAGCTGTGCAAAAGTTTCGTCTGTTTCAAAATGATATGACACATCTTGTTTTTCGCCTGATCGCATCGGCCGCGTGGTATGCGTTAATACGCGTGGAATACCATATTTTTCAGTTAAATATTCTGAAACGGTCGTCTTACCAGCGCCACTGGGTCCTGCAATAAGAATTATTTTTTTCAAAACCTGATTCTCCCCACTTGAAAATGTTGCTTTTTTATAATAGCATTCTTGTGTTATAAAAGACTAAAACTTTTTCTCGGAAGGGAGAATTATAGATGAAAAAAGCAGATGTAAAAGTTGGTGCAATCGTTGGTGCCAAGTCAGAAGAAGAACTTAAGAAGCCATTCCAAGGCAAAGTTGAAAAGATCTACGAAAATTCCGCATTGCTTGCAATTACTTCATACGATCCCGTTGACGCCACTGCTATCAGCGACTTGAACAATAAGATCGTAGTTAACTTCAAGCATTTAAAGACTGCTCGCGCTGCCAAGAACAGTAAGACTGCTTCAACTAATGAAGTTAAGATTGAAAAAATTGCCAAGAAGAACGACGATAAAAAAGAAGCAGACAAGAAGTAAAATTTGACAAAAATAGCCCGCGCAATGTTTACGCGAGCTATTTTTTTGCCTAAAATTAGGACATCGATACGAGAGGAAATATTTTATGAAAGAAAAAACGCGAACTGTTTTATTTTGGTTTATTTTAATCCAGCCCTTTTTAGACCTTTATTGGTTCTACAACGGTAAATTAGCGGAAGTTTTACCATTTACTCTACCTACGATTATCCGAATTTTAGCTGTTTTTGTGATTTTCTGTATGTTTTTCAGTCAAAAGCAAAATTGGCAAAAATTAGGGCAAGACAAGTGGTTAATTCTATATTTAGCCCTACTAATTTTGTATTCGATTATTCACTTAATCCACGTCAAAAACTTTAACAGCATTAATCCTAATGACTACAATTATTCAACCGTAAGCGAAATTTTTTATCTCATTAGAATGCTTTTACCTCTGATGGTAATCTTTTTTACAAAAGAATTGAATTTCAGTCAGGAGCAATTCAGACACGTTATCGAAGGCATCAGCGGACTTTTTTCATTTACAATTGTCATTACCAATCTTTTTGTCATTTCGCTTAGAAGCTACGAGACAGGCCCGATTAGCGCTAATATTTTTGAATGGTTTGTTAACCCCAATATCGGTTACTCTCATATGGCCTCCAAAGGCTTCTTCAATTTTGCCAACATGGTATCAGCCGTACTCTTTATGCTGGTGCCTCTGATGTTTTACTTCATGTTCAGTCGTTTTAACTGGAAAATCGTCACTTTGAACGTAGTTCAAGCTTTAGCGATGATCGAGTTAGGAACCAAAGTAGCCCTCATCGGTTTAATCGGTGGCGTGATTATCAGTATTTTGCTGTATGTTTTCCACTTATTTATTGTTAAGGATGTTAACAAAAACGGCAAAGCCATTATCGTGGCGCTTTTAATCGAAGCTGGCACCTTTGCCATCATCCCCTTTGGTCCAGCAATCCAGCGCTATAATTATGAAAAATATTTGGCTCAGCAATCCGATGATTCTTTGACACAGGCCAAGCGAGAATTAAATGCTGGCTTAAAAAAATATCCTCAAGGTAAACAGCGCAAGGAATTTTTAACGAATTTCATCGGCAATCATTATCAAGATTACGCCTTAAATAAGAAGTTTGTTTTTAAAAGCTACCCTTATAAATACGATCCTGAATTTTGGCTCAAAATCATGAACGAGCCAGGCACCGCTAGAATGCAAAACCGACATGTAGAAAAAGCAATGCTCGATCAAGTTGTGAAGACTAACAACAATCGGCTCGACAAGTTCCTGGGCATTTCTTACACACGAGAAACCAACATTTTCAACCTTGAACGTGATTTCACTAGTCAAATTTATTCACTTGGTTGGATCGGCATGCTATTGTTCATCGGACCTTATGTCATTATCCTGCTCTACGCTTTAATCAAGTGGCTAATGAACAAAGAAAAGCGGACTTATTTGATCAGCTCAATGTTGCTTTCAATCGCCTTTATGATTTTCGCAGCATTCTCGTCAGGTAACGTAATGGACTTCTTAACAGCTAGCTTCATCCTGGCTTTCGTTGAAGGCAGCTTGTTAGCTAGCGTAACCAGAAAAGAAAATTAATCATAAAAGAAAAGCTAGGTAGTTGCTTGCCTAACTTTTTCTTAGTTTTTAAACATTATTTTTCTTGCTTAATAAAGCTTGAATCTGGCACCCGAATTAAGTAGTACCGAGTTGCTAAATGACCTGCATGCATCCCGATTCCATTTTGCCAATTCCGCTTGTACTTAGCCGTATAAATTGCCACGTAAGCCCGTTGATACTTTTTATCCATTTTAGCCAATTCCTTTTTTACATAAGGAATCTTCTCGGCATTCACATCAAGCGCAGTGTTACCATAAGCAATCGAGGCATAGTCACTACCAATCGTGACCTTGCTGCCATCGCGATAAAAAGTATAAGTTTGTGAGCCATATCTCTTCTTAGCAGAATTAATTGTTACATAGCTTGAATTTCCCGCACCTGTACGCATTATCAGTGGCTCATACTTCACGCTTGAAGTAATGCGGTTTGCATCTTCCAGGTCTGGATTGTCCATAAAAGTCTGATTAAACATCCAACCTGCAGCTAATAAAAGTACTACAATCTCCACAATATTAAGAGCCATATTCGGCCAACTAAAGCGTTTATGCTGTTTGATAATCATCTTAATCCGTCTTTGACGGATGTTCTGGACGATGAAAACTAAATAAAGAATGATGGCAACCCAAATCAGGATCCCAATGATATTCCAGCTGAACATAAAGTCGTCCTGCTATATAAAACATAGAAACATGCAGAAGTTTTCATATTTCTACATGTCAGAAAGAAATATATTTTCCTTTCTTTGTCTTATTTACTGCTGTCTTCATCAGTATTCCGATATTCCATCTGGGGAGTAATCGCATTGACTAACTCTTGCAGCTTAAGGGCTTAGCCAGCCCATTGTTTTTATTTTGTTAACGCTAGTAAATTTAATACTGCATTGTCATCACGATCATTGCTATAGCCACATTCATAACAAATGTATTCATTATGCTTGGTGCCATGTTTTTTATTGCCCTGCAGAGTAATTTTGTCTGCACCAGTTTTGACATAGCCACAATTGGCACATCTTTGTGTTGATGGATATGTTTTATCAGCTAGAATTAATTCTTTGCCATACCATTCGCACTTGTAAGTCAAGACTTGTCTAAACTTGCCAAATAGTGACCTTTGCATGCCTTTGGAAGCTACATGGGTCATCATCATTTGTTTGACATTCAAGTCTTCAATGACGATTTGGTCATAATTGTTTACAAGCTCAGTGGTAAATTTTTGCAAAAGATCATTCTGAATATTGGCTGCTTTGCGATAATCACGCTGAAGCTTGGTTCTCACTTGCACGTAATTATTGCTTTGGCTTGCCGATTTACCGTTAACTCTTCTCTTTTTAGACAATACTCTTTGATAATGCTTGATTCGCTTGTACAGTTTCTGTAGTTTTGCTGGCAAAACATTAATCTTGCCTTCAGTGTAGTTGAAATGCCCAACGTTGACATCGATGGCGGTCTTTTTGCCAGTTTTAGCCTTTAGTCCAGCCTCTTCTTCATAGGAAAGGGCAGCGTAATAATGTCCTCTTTCTCTAAAGATGCTGGCAATTTTAACCTCTTCCATCTTTAATGCCTCGTATGCTAGAATATCAAACCAAGATTTAATCCCTCTAGGCTTATCTAATCTAAGCTTGCCATTAATTATCTTGGCGCGATCAGTTTTAAAGCCTTGACGTGGAGCTTTCTTAGATTTGAAATGCGGCTTGCCCCAATCAGGCTGGGTCTTGTCAAAGAAGTTCTTCCAAGCATTAGCCAGATCCTTGACTGCTAATTGCAGACAGCGAGCAGACAAAGCAAATTGCCAATCAGCCTTGTTATTGACTAATTCATCCCGCACTCGATGCTCATTAGGACTAGGATTATTATCCTTGTCTAAAGTCCGAGCTTCATACATGTCTTGCCAGGTTGCTAAAGCTAGATTCCAGCAATATCTGCGATAGTTACAAAGACGTTCAAGTTCTCTTTGCATTATCTTATTTGGCCTTAATTCGACTACCTGAGTTTTGATCATTTGTTTCACCTCCAATGCAAGCATAAGTTTAGCAAAGGATGTAACAAAAACAAGCGAACAAAATATTAAATTTTTAGCAGTAGTTAATTTGCTTCTATGTTTTGCCTTTCTGAACAAATTACCTGTATCTTTTTCTATATTGCCATTAAATTCTATATTTCAGCTAACCATTTAATCCTCCTTTTTTTCAATTATATGGTAAAAAAAGCAAAATTTGAATAGGATAATAATTGAATACTTAGTTAAATAGTGAGAAGATCTTACTAGTACATTAGATTTATTAGGGAACATTATGGTAGCAATAGCTTTTTATTCAATTACTGGGCAAACGGAACGTTTTATTAAGAAAACTCAACTTTCGGCCCATCAAATCGACGATGCCAACCCTAAGTATGATATGGGAAAATCTTATATCTTAATCGTACCCTCATATCAGGACTTCATGATGGATTCAATCGTTGATTTTTTAACGTATAAAGATAACAAAAAAAATATTATAGGGATTATCGGTTGTGGCAACCGAAACTTTAACGACCTCTTTGCTCAAACTGCCAAAAAGATCGCGGCAACATTGAAAGTGCCTATTTTGTATCTTTTGGAATTTAGTGGTACTAACCAAGATGTCAAAAATGTACGAAAAATCGTACACGATCTTTCTGCTGGTGAGAGTACTAAGCAAGTCCAAAAGCCTAAGGAATTACGTGGGAATATCAGCTTTTTGAGTGATTTTAGAGATTAAATATGACTGAAAAATATTACAAAGCAATTAACTGGAATGACATGGAGGACCGGGTTGACAAATCTGCTTGGTCCCGCCTGAATGATATTATCTGGGAACCCCGTAATGTTCCAGTTAGAGAAGATAAAAAAGAATTTTTACAATTAGACAAGCCGGTGCAAGATGCCTTGCTTCACGCATTCGGAGCACTATCTTTTTCATCTGGACTCCAAATGAAAAATGGGCTAGAGCAAATTAAGGTAGATGCCATCACACCAGAGGAAGCAGCTGTGCTGAATGCCTTGCAATATTTGGAATCTATTGCCAATAAAGGCTACAGCTACGTTATCAACGAGTTGACGGACTCAAATACAGCAAAAGACGTTATTAACTGGGCTGATGACAATCCTTACCTGCAAAAGAAGATTCGGATTTTGAATAAAATCTACCAAGGCGGGGATGCACTACAAAAGAAGGCAGCTAACGTTATCCTAGAGACAGCTCTCTATCATTCTGCCTTCTACGCTCCGCTTTATTTATTCGGACAAGGCAAAATGGTACGAACAGCTGAAATTGTTAAGTTAGCTTTACGTGGCACTTCATTTGGTGGAATTTATCCTGGTTACAAGTTCCGCTTAGGCTACCAAAAATTAGGTAAAACTGAGCAAGCAGAGCTAAAAGAATGGATCGATAACTTGTACGATATGCTAATTGATAATGAGAAGAAGCACATTGAGTTAATGTACAAGGGCACTGACTGGATCGATGATGTTACGCACTATTTCTACTACAGTGTCAACAAGGCCTACCTCAACCTAGGTTTTTCAGCCAAGTATCCTGACACTTCTGATTCAATCAACCCTATTATTGAAAAAGGGGTCATCAAGAATGCAGTGCTTGAAGACTTCTTCTTCTACACTAACGATCACTCGCTGACTAAGTTTAAAGAAATTAAATAATTACAAAAGACGCAATCGAAAATTCGGTTGCGTCTTTTCTTACTTCTTAGCAGTTTTCTTCGTTGTCTTTTTAGTAGCGGTCTTCTTTTCTGCTTCCTTTTTTTCAGGCTTCTTATATTCACGTATTGTGGTTAGCTTTTCAATAATTGCCTCCACCAGTTGATCAACAATCTTCGCTGGATCTTGTTCGATCTCTGCTTCACTGGCTAATTGATCAATTCTAAAGCCTGAAACATTAACGTATTCAGAGCGCGTTTCAAAGTAAACATTTAAAGGATATTCCTTACCCTCTTCAAAGAAGTTAGCAACTCGTTTGTAATTGCTATAAGGCAAATTGATAATATTTGTCTCCAAGGCAAAAGTAGCCGGCCGCTGACCCGTCACTGCTAGTTGCGTTTGGATCAATGAATTATGCTTAAAAGCAGCGATAACTTCCTTGACCATCTTTTCAGCATACGGCTTGATTTTGCTCTTCGACTTGCTAATGTCGGCATATTTAACTGTTTCAAGATCTTGAATATAATCTTGATTTTCAATTTTTTCGTTGAGATCTTTTAAATTAATTTCCAAAATAAACTTTCCTTTTTCATTGGTTATAATTACAAAATACTACAAAAAAATTTTTTGTCATCCTTTTTAAGGATTCAATTCAGTATTTTTAGCTTTTTATTTGTTAAAATGACACTATGAAAAAGCAAAAATTTGATCTTAAGTATTTATTTTTACTCATTCCCATTACGTTAATTCTCATTATAGGATTGATTTACCTTTTTAACAAAAATAAAATCGATAATGAAATTAATTGGATGACAATGAAGGAAGAACAGCGGCTCAATGTCCCGCTAGAAAATCAACTGCCCGATCTACCCAACGGCTGCGAGGTTACTAGCCTATCAATGTTACTGAATTGCTATGACATTAAGGTTAACAAATATGATCTCGCCGATAATATTGCTCATGTTGATTCTTTCACCGACAACGGTAAATATCGCGGCAGCCCCAATCAAGGCTTTGTCGGCCATATGTCTATCGCTAATGCTGGCTGGTGCGTTTATCACGGGCCTTTATTTGATGCTGCACGTAAATATACCAGCCACATAGAAGATGCCTCTGGCAGCAATTTTTTAGCGATTCTCAAGTTAATCTCCGATGGGCATCCCGTGCTGATCATTACCACAACCACTTTTAATCATGTTAACAATATGCAAACATGGGAAACCAATACTGGTAAAGTCAACGTTACACCGTCATCACATGCCTGCGTGATCACGGGATACAACAAGCAAAAGAAGCTCGTCTATGTTAATAATCCTTACGGTATTAAAAACCAACCGGTTAATTGGCATAACTTAGAATTGAGTTATGACCAGCAAGGACGACAGGCACTTTACATCAAATAACAAAAAAGGCAAGCCACGAAGGCTTGTCCTTTTAACTCAAGACACATGCTCAAAGCATATGTGGACGTTTAAACTGTTCACATCAGTGCGTCCAACATCAGCACTTCCCGTGCTTGCCACTTAAGGCGGATGTCCTCTATCTCATAAATATACGCATCTCGCGTTCATTAATCGACTCGTCAGTCAGTAATTGTACTATTTTTTATGTTTGATGTACAGTCTAGCACTTTTAAAATGACGATATTTAAATTTATAAAAAACTTCAGTACACATAGTCGATAACATGAAACCTAAAGCAATAGCACCAGTAACAATTGCTACTCGTAGAAGCAAATTCTCTCCTTGACTATAATCCCCTACAACTAAAGCACGTACTGCTTGATAAGCAGGCACGCCCGGGACTAACGGTACTAAGGCAGGAATATTAAAGACCGTCACTGGACTTTTTTTAATGCGTGCAAAACACAAGCCCAAAATACCTATCAAAAAGGCGCCAATTAAATTTGAAATCATTCGCCCAAATCCCAAATTAAAGCAAGTCCAATATGCCATCCAGCCCACTGTGCCACTGACTCCTGACAGGTGAAGATCGCGATGAGGTATATTAATAGTTAATGCAAAACCCACCGAAGCTACATAAGAAAAAATGACATTAATAATAATTTCTAACCAAAGTGGCATTTTTATACTCCTATGAATTTAAGTACAAGTGCAACTCCACCGCCTAAAGCTAAAGCGGTTAACACAGCCTCGCACATTCGCATAATCCCTGATAATAAATCTCCCATGAATAGATCTCGCAAAGCATTAGTAATTGCCAAGCCTGGGACTAAAGTCATCAGAGCGCCGATCAAAATATTATCAGTAATCATTTGTGGATTAAAATGATTGAGTAATACTGCCAAGATCCCCATGACCATTGCTGCAATTAGCTCTGATAAAAAACGAATCTTAGTATATTTTTTAAACTCATAATACGACCAAAAACCAACAGCCCCTACTAAGGCAGCACCTGGGAAATCAACCCAGTCGTAATTATCCATAAACAAAACCATCAAGGTAGCAGACAATACAGCAGCTCCCAATACCTGGAGCCACATTGGGAAAGTAGGTGCTTGTGATACTAAAGCAATCTTTTCTTTTAATTCAGAAAGAGTGATTTTTTCAACTGCAAATTGGCGCGACAAGTCATTAACCCGGTCTACTAATTCCAAATTGATGTTGCGATCACGAATTTGTTTCATCTGACTTAGCTTGCCACCATCTAAGCTCATGAAAACACAGGTTGGCGTCGCAAAAACACGCGGATCATCAATTCCGGCATTGCGAGCAATTCTGAGCATTGTATCTTCTACCCGATACATTTCGCTCCCGCCTTCGATCATTAGTCGGCCCGCAGTTAAACAAATATCCATTACTTCTTGATAAAATTGGACATCCCGCTTCTCAGACATAGTTTTAGCCTCAGTTCATAGTTTCAATATCGATGGTCTTGTCGACCCAATCACCGCGGAAAAAGTCACGTTCGTGACTAACAATAATGACTCCGCCTGGGAAGTTAACAATCGCTTTTCTCAAAGCATCCTTGGTATCGTTATCCAAGTGATTAGTAGGTTCATCAAGGAAAAGCAAATTAGCTGGTTCAAACTGCATCTTAGCTAATTTTACTTTTTCCTGTTCCCCACCAGAAAGTTCCTTTAGCGGACTCATTGCTTGTTGTGCAGTTAAGCCCATGCGTGCCAGCGCTTGTCGCAATTCCTTTGGCTTTTTGCGTTCAAATTCTTCTTGTAAATATTGGAGTGGAGTCATGTTGCTATTAGGCCAGGTTAGATCTTGCTTGAAGTAAGCCAACTTTGCAGTAACAGATAACTCATATGAACCATAAATTGGCTTTAATTGCCCTAACAATGTCTTAAGCAAGGTAGTCTTACCAATTCCGTTAAAACCAGTAATCGCCACTTTTTCATCCCCACCAACAGAGAAATTGAAGGCTGACTTGACCAAAGCATGGTCGTAACCGATGACCAAATCTTGCGTCTGTAGCAACAAATTAGAAGCAGTCGCAACATATGGGAATTCAAAGCGTGCCTTGCGGTTGTTTTTTGGCGGTGTCAAAACATCCATCCGCGCCAGCTGCTTTTCCCGTGACTTAGCACTCTTAGCACGTGTACCAGCCTTATTCTTACGAATATAGGCCTCAGTCTTGGCAATCTTGCGTTGTTGGTTAGCGTATGCCTTCAAGTAGGTCTCTCGGTTAGCTGCTTTTTGCCGCAAAGCTTGCTTCAAAGTACCGGTATAACGCGTAATGGTGCCAAAATCAATATCGATAATACAATTAGTAATTCGACCCAAAAAGTCATAATCATGACTAACAACAATAAAAGCACCATCAAAATTATTCAGATAGTCAACTAACCAATCAATATGCGAAACATCAAGATAGTTAGTCGGTTCGTCCAAGACCAAGACATCAGGACTTTGCAAAAGCAGTTTAGCCAAAATAATTTTAGAACGTTGACCACCAGATAATTTAGAAACATCATGGTCATAGCCTAGATCAGCTAGACCCAAACCTGAAGCAACCTGTTCAATCTCAGTATCAATGTCATAAAAATTATTTTCTTCTAAATAAGTCTGTACCTTGCCGGCTTTTTCTAACAGGGCTTCGTCCCCGTTTTCGGCATATTTGGCATACAGATCATTCAACTCTTTTTCTTTTTGAAATAATTGATCAAACGCCGTCCGCAAAAAGCCACGGATAGTCACACCAGGTGCCAATTTAGCATACTGGTCCAAATAACCAACATCAATTTTATTTTGCCAAGTTACTTGACCATCATCGGGTAAAATTTCACCCGTTAAAATCTTGATTAACGTTGACTTACCAACACCATTTTGACCAGTAACCCCCATATGGTCTTCTTTGTTAAGCACAAAGTTGGCATCTTCATATAAAGTTTTATCAATAAAACTCTGGCTTAAATCTTTAACAGTTAATAAACTCATTTTTCATCCCTTAATTATTATTCAGCTGATTCATGTTCTTTTTCATAATTTTGGAGTGCATCAAGAACACGAGGCCAATAGCGTTTAGGCAAAATTAATTGCAAATGGTCGTGATAAATTGGAAAATCACTGGCCTTCATGCCGGTGATTTTAGCCAATTCTTGGTCGGTCAGCTTATATTTATAAACAATGCGCTTAATTTCGACTGAAGCATGTCCTCTGAAATAAGACAAGCCGAAGAAAAAGATGGCAAAAATACCAGCTAGAATAATTGATAGCTGCAAATTCATTCTAAAGCTGTGCAAGCAAATAAAAAATACGGCAATAAAAGAAATTAGAGCTGAAATTATGCCGTAAATAACTGGAAATATTGATTCTTTTTCTTTCTTTTGCATAATCTTTTCCTTCCTAATTGAGACCTAGTAACTTTACGAACTTAGCAAAAATTGTTAAAGTTTGCAAGATACGACGTTTTCATTATTTTTTACATAAGTTAAGTATACTTAGCAAAAATGAAATTGCACGAAGAAAGAAGAAAAATGAGCCAAGAAAAGCAAAAATACTATTTTTTCCCACTTCGTTTTCAACAACAGGACTTAAAGATTGAACTAGTTTTGCCTCAAATTACGCAAGCTGAGGCACTTTATCAAGCTGTTGTCCGCGATCGAAAGCAATTAGGTCAATGGCTAGCCTGGGCTGATCAAATGCACTCAGCTAACGATGAAGCAAAATTTATTAAGCAAATTCAAACCAAAATGTCCCAGCAGACGATGCTCGTGCTCACTATTTTAGTCAATGGCGAACCTAGCGGCATGATCGACTTGCATAAGTTAGTGCCCAATAAAAAAGCCGAAATCGGCTATTGGCTTGCTAGCAAATATCAAGGTCGCGGCATTGTTACTAAGAGTGTAACGGCGTTATGCCGGTATGCCTTTAGTGAATTGAATTTGCAATATATTGATCTGCTGGTTGCCGTTAGCAATAACAAAAGTAGCAATGTTGCCAAGCGTTGCGGGTTTAAATTAATGGGAATTGAGCCAAAGTTGATTAATGGTCATGACGGGCAAATTTTCAGATTAATTCGCCGCTAAAACCAACCTGTCAAATCTTTAATAATGAAAAAGATAATTGGAATTAGCAGTGATGGTAAAAAATTTAGCGTTTTGACATCACGAATTTTTAATAAGGCCAGGCCAGAGCAGGCAATCAAAAAACCACCAACAATAGAAATCTCGGTTACCAGTGGACCCGTGAAAAAGCTAGCCGACAGAAATTTAGCAACCAAGTAAATACTACCCTGCCAGCAAAATAGCACTGGAGCAACAACGAGCATCCCCCAGCCAAAGCTTGCGCCAAAAACCATCGAGGTCACAAAATCCAACGTTGCATTAGTAAACAACATCGTATAGTCACCCTTAACTGCGGCAATTACTGGTCCCACAATTGACAAGGCACCAATACAACAAAGCAAAATTTCGGTGGCCAGACCTTTGCCTAAGTTTGATTTGCCCGTCTTTTCTACTAAGCGATCAAAATGACCAGAAATATCCCAAGCCGTGCCGCATAAACCACCAAGGGCTAAGCTGACAATAAATAAAACCGGATAATGACTCTTGGGCATATTATTAGTGACATTTTCCCAGCCAATCCCTAGAGCTGCTAAACCCATTGCAATAAAGAGTACATCTTCAAATCGTTTATTGATTCCTTTTTTCAAAAAACAGCCAATAGTTGTTCCTACTAGTAAGGCTAACGTATTTACAATTGTTCCAATCATCCTTCTCACCTCTTAAGATTATTTTACCGCAGAAAAAAAGTATCCTTGTCGGATACTCTTTCATTTACCAGTGAAAATGCCAACCGCTACTTGAACTGGATGATGAACTTGAACTAGACGAGCTGCCTGTCCCTGTTCCTTCACCATAACCAGAATTAGAACCGCTGGCTGGCTTATCCTGATTTTGATCATAAATCTGATAGTTTGTAAAAGCCTGCGGATCATCCCACTTAATGTGGTTATTTTGATCATTTAATTCATTTTGCCGCGTTTCTTCGTTGTTCAACGTTTGCGTTGGCAAGTTCAAGTTCTTGCGCACACGATCAGAAGTCTTTTGCAATTCCTTAGTTGAAGCAACTTGAATCGAAGAACCATCAATCCAGGCATCATGACCTTGAATATAGCTGCTCTTCATATTTTTCATACAGCCACGATAATTCAACGCCAAGCTTAACATATCGTTGAAGGTCAAATTAGTTTTCACATACTTATTAAAAACATCAACTAGCTTGCGGTAATTACTGATGGTATTAACTGACATGGCCTTGTGGGCAATTGCCTCAATTACTTGACGCTGGCGCATCTGACGACCATAGTCACCACGTGGGTCTTCTTTTCTCATTCGAACATAAGCCACCGCGTGCCGTCCATTTAAATGCTGCTTGCCTTTGTGGAAATCACACCAGTCATACGAGAAGTCAAACGGCACATTCACGTCAACACCGCCAACTGCATTAACTAAGCTCTTCAATGCCTTCATATTAACTTCAAGATAATAGTTGATTGGCACATTAAGCATGGACGAGACCGTCTTCATACTTGCTTCGTGTCCGCCAATTTCATAAGCAGAGTTCACCCGAAACATAAAGTATTTGTCGCCTGGATCGCCCTTAATATCTGCTAAAGTGTCACGTGGAATTGAGGTCATCGTTGCCGAGTTCTTTTGCGAATTAGCCGTTGCTAAAATCATGGTATCCGAATTTCCCCGATCATGCCGGCCTTCAATTCCTTGGTCAACTCCCAATACTAAAATTGAAATTGGCTGTCGATTAGCAATTTTAGCTGAAGTAGCAGTATTGCCGCCGTTTTTGCCATCAATCACGCTGTGAACAGTAAAATACATATGCGCTGTCCAGGCTACGCCGAAGCAAACAGCCAACAAGGCTACCACTCCAACTAGTCGAGCCAAGAAATTCCCTGGTCTTAACGCTGACGCATCTGCCGCAAATGCACGATTACGGTGAAGATTAAGCGATGAACGACGAGCACGATAATCTTCTCTTCGTTTTGGATTTTGGTCCATTCTTTTGATCTTTTCCCTTCGAAATTAATAGAAGTTAGTTTATTTGTATCACTTTTCGTCTCTAGATAAAATAAAAATACCGATAATTAATAATAACTTATTTTTTGCGAAAAATAGCATAACAAGCTAAGATGTATACAAATTGAAATAATTATGGAGGAAAATTATGGCGATACCAAACAGAAATGAAGTCCCAGAAGAACTTAAGTGGGATTTGACCCGAATTTTTAAAAATGATGAAGAATGGGAACAGGCCTATGCAGCTGCCCAAGAAAAAGTCGATCAACTCGGTGAATTAAAAGGCACATTAGCAAAATCTGGCAAGGATTTGTACGAAGGTTTAACCAAGATTTTGGCCGTTAAGCGCGAGGTGGAAAATATTTATGTTTATGCCACCATGTCCAGTGATGTTGATACGGCTAATTCACATTATCTAGGCTACGTCAGCCGAGTGCAAAGCTTAGCTAACCAATTTGAAGCCGCTACTAGTTTTATTAACCCAGAAATCTTGAGCATCCCTAGTGACAAGCTAGCTGAATTTAAGCAAGCTGAACCAAGATTAAAGAATTACGCTCACTACTTGGAAATGATTACTAATAAGCGCCCTCACACCCTGCCAGCTGAACAAGAAAAATTAATCGCTGACGCTGGGGATGCTTTGGGCGTTTCCGAAAATACTTTTAACGTTTTGACCAATTCCGACATGGAATACGGCTACGTCCAAGATGACGATGGCAATATGGAACAATTGTCCGATGGTTTGTACTCATTATTAATTCAATCACAAAACCGTGACGTCAGAAAAGGTGCCTTTGATACGCTCTATGCCACATACGGTCAATTTCAAAATTCGCTAGCTTCAACCTTGTCCGGCGTTGTAAAAAAGCACAACTATAACGCACGTGTGCACAAGTATAATTCAGCTCGTGAAGCTGCTTTAGCCGATAATGGCGTACCCGTAGCAGTTTATGACACTTTAATCCAGGAAGTTGATTCACACCTAGACTTACTTCACCGTTATGTTGCGCTACGTAAAAAGATCTTAGGCCTGAAGGATCTGCAAATGTGGGACATGTATGTGCCACTAACCGGAAGACCTTCTCTTTCATACAATTTCGAAGAAGCAAAAGAGACAGCAAAAAAGGCTTTGGCTCCACTTGGTGAAGACTACTTGAAGCATGTTGACTATATTTTTAATAATCGTGTCATCGACCCAATAGAATCTAAAAATAAAGTAACTGGTGCCTACTCTGGTGGTGCTTATGATACCGATCCTTATGAGTTGCTCAACTGGGAAGATAACATCGATTCACTTTATACTTTAGTCCACGAAACTGGTCACTCCGTTCACTCCTGGTACACTCGCAATACTCAACCTTACGTTTATGGCGACTATCCAATCTTTGTGGCTGAAATTGCTTCAACTACTAATGAAAATATTTTGACCGAATATTTCTTAGACCACATTACCGATCCTAAGACGCGGGCCTTTATCTTAAATTACTACCTTGATTCATTTAAAGGCACTTTATTCCGTCAAACTCAATTTGCCGTGTTTGAACAATTCTTGCACGAAGCTGATGCTAAGGGAGAACCACTGACTGCTGACACTTTAGACGACGTTTACGGTCAAATTAATCAGCATTATTACGGCGATAGCGTTGAACCAGGCGGCGATATTGCCCTTGAATGGTCACGAATTCCACACTTCTACTACAATTTCTATGTGTACCAATATGCGACTGGCTTTGCGGCTGCAACGGCATTAGCCAACAAGGTGGTTCATGGAACGCCTGCTGAGAGGGATGCCTACCTTGGCTTCCTTAAAGCTGGTTCAAGTGATTACCCAACTGAGATCATGAAGCGCGCCGGCGTGGACATGACCAAGCCAGACTACTTGGAGGATGCATTCAAGACTTTTGAAAAGCGGTTGAATGAATTTGAGAATTTGATTGAGAAGTAAGAAGAAATAAATACGCAAATTGCAATAATAAATTGAACGTTTAGGCTGTTTGATAGATTTTATCTAATTCTCTTTCAAAGATTTCATCTGGTGTGTGATATGCCAGGATCTTTCTGGGTAAAGAGTTGCACC
>NZ_PCZI01000024.1:0-25393 GCF_002554085.1 Lactobacillus sp. UMNPBX1 | reverse complement strand
TGACGTAGCTAATAAAGTCTGCTTTCTTCAAGAAGTCTGATTTACGACCACAGTGACGACGATTAATCTGATAAACGCTCTGACCATGTTCAGCCTTATAGCGCTGCTGCTTGCCATGATAGAGAGAAACAGTACCACGTTTGACCTCTTGTGACCTCCAATAGATGTTTTTGTGGATATTAACATTCTATCAAACAGGTCCAGATGGACTTTTATTTTTATAAAGTGTTTAACTTGATTTTACAATCGGCGAAAATAATTAAAATAATAATTTTCAATATAAAAAGTGAGAAGATTGATAATAAGGTCTTCTCACTTTTTTGATTACTTGATGATTTTAATAATATCATTGAAAATTTGGTTAAGCAGTAGATGATTGCGTTTATAGATAGATTCTACTGATTCGTTGTCAGTATATTCTTTCTTTTCACCATAATTTCTAACTTTCATATTATTTGGACCATAATAGCTAGCAATTTTTTCACCAAATCCGCTTTCCAAAGTATTATCTTCTAAGGTTACAACTAATTCATGGTTGGCCATTAGACTAGTCAATGTCTCAGTATCAAGATGAGCTACGTATTTCGGATTAATTAAAGTTGCATTAATATCATGTTTCTTTAAAAGTTTACGAACTTTTTCGCCTAATTGATAGAAGTCTCTTACGCCAATAATTGCGACTTTTGATCCTAGTTTAACATCATAGTTGGTCTTCATTAATTGGACTTCCCTCAGGAAATAGATTAACTGGGCTCTTAATAGCTACAGGATGTTTTCTTTGTTTAACAGCCCAATTAAGCATTGATTTCATTTCATTAAGAGTAGTAGGTGCTAATATTCTCAATTAGGCCAATTAGCAATCATCATATTATCAAAAACTCCAACATGAGTTTTTGAAGTATTAGTAACCCCACCACCAATAACTACCATGACTACTGGTAAATCATTTGTAGCAACATCATGGGAAAGTTGATCATATGCTCGTTGTAAGAGAGTAGAGTTTTCAAACCAAATGGGGGTGATGCCTTCCTTGACAGCACCGGCTACAAAAGCTATAGATTCTTGTTCAGCAATACCAACGTCTTTGTAATGTTTGGGATAATTTTCTTTGATTTCGTTTAAACCAAACATATGAGGAATAGCAGCGTTAATTGCTAGGATATTTTTTTGATTTTGGATATGTTTTTTTAGAAAATCAACCATGATACTTGTAGAGTTTGGAGTTTTAGGAGCAAGAGCTAGAGGTTTGTCAGTCTTTAAGTTAAAAGGGTTTACCCAGTGGTGAGTAGCTTCATTTTAGATTGCTTCTAGAATATGATCTTTAGTAAATTCATATCGACCACCAAAAACTCTTGAACCTTCACTTTTATCAGGGTCAACAATTATTCCTACTTTAGATTGAATAAATAGATCATCGCGCTTTATTTTGCTTAATTTTAGGACTTGGCCAAAGATTTTTTCAGATTCGCCTTGGCCATAAATATCAGCCGAATCAATAAAATTAATGCCATTATCGAATGCTGCTTCTAAAGCTTCAGTAGCTTGCTGCGGAGTTTTAGCATTCATCCGCATAATACCCAATCCCATAGCTGAGATTTTTAAAGAAGTAATTCCTAAATTTGTTTAGTTCATAAAAAATAATCTTTCTAAATACTTATATTTGATTTCATAAAAAATCATACAAGCATTTAAAAAGGCTGTGAAGACGGCACAATTATGTGCCTAGGGAACTTTTAGGTAACCTAGTCGACAAACATTTTATGTAAATTGGCTAATTTTTATTCCTTCACTTGCTTTGTTTGTTCATTTATTGGGCAAGTAGGATGTTTAACATTATAGTTAGTCTGATTTACGTATCCCCAAGCACACATAATATCTAGTATTGGAAATAAAGTTTTACCATAATCAGTAATACTATATTTTACTTGAACCGGAACCGTAGAAATTACTGTACGTTTGATAATTTTATCAGCTTCTAATCCTCTTAGTTGTGCTGTTAAGGTTTTCTTTGGTGCGCTATCTAAATAACGGAGGATTTCACTATAGTGTTTTGTGCCATTTTCTTGTAAATAATGTAAGATCAAAGGCTTACATTTTCCGCCAATGACATCTAAAGTTACTTGAATTTTACTTAATACTGCTTTTTTGTCATATTTTTACCTTTAAATTCAAATCCTATTACGTGTTAATATTATGCAAATAATTTGGTAACCATTCACCTTGGAAAAACTACCATTTACCGATTTTTTATGACAAAAAAATTAGAATTATCTATACTAATAATCAAATGAAGGAGGGATCAGCTTGAAAGTAAAATTCAATATTGATGAAAATTTACCTGAAGAAAAAGCTGAGTTCTGGCTACATAAGATGACAGATAAAATCAGTCAGATTGCTAATGAGTTGACTAATAAGAAGGAGTTCATCTGGTGTTTTCATCGAGGGGATGCGTATCCAGTAAGATTTAGCGAAATCTATCTGGTACAAGTGGAAAATGAGAAAACTTACGTGTATACGGAGCAGGATACCTATTTGTATAAAGGTCGTTTATATCAAGTGCAAAAAGTTTTGCCATCAGATTTCGTGACAGTATCAAGAAGCGCGTTGCTTAATTATCATCAGTTAGATCATTTGCAAATTCTGAGTAATGGTAATATTGATGCTATTTTGAATAATGAGTTACATGTGCAAATCTCACGACGAAGGATTAAAGAACTGAAAGAGAGGCTAGGATTGTGAAACATACTCGATATATGCTGGATAGCGGTTTGATGGGAATTGGAATTGGCATGATCTGGTTTGCGGTGGACCTATTATCTTCTTCTAACTGGAGAAATTTGGAAGCGACAAAATTGTCAGCTATTAATTTCTTGTTTTGGTTAATAATATCCTTCTTTATCGGTGTCTTTTTTTATTTTGCAGGTTGGATTTTTAATAATGATTCTTGGTCTTTAAGGACACAAATTGTAGTCAATTTCTTTGTTTGTCTAGCAGCATGGTTACTTTTCAATTTAATTATCAACAATTTTAGCTATTCTTGGTCTTTGCTAATGACTACGGTTATCAGTTTTATCATTATGTACGCTATTGCTTATGGATCTTATTTCTTTCATTTATGGCATGAAGTTAATCAAATTAACAAAAAATTGAAGAAAAATGGTGAGTAAAAATGATGGCATTATTAACAGTAGACAAATTATCAAAAACTTATCAAGCCACAAGCAAGAAAGCAGTAAAAGATATTTCTTTTGCGGTAGATCATGGCGATATAGTTGCCTTTCTTGGACCGAATGGTGCAGGTAAGACGACAACTTTAAAAATGATTTTAAATTTAGTTAGTCCTGATCATGGAAAAGTATATTTTGAAGGGAAAGAGACGACCAATGACAATTTATTGCTTCTGAAAAATACAGGAGTTCTTTTGGAAGGCTCGCGGAATATGTTTTGGTCCTTGTCACCGATTGAGAATTTTATTTATTGGGGTGGCCAACGAGGTTTATCTAGAAAGGAAGCGGAGCATAATGGCCTTCAATTGCTAAAGAAGTTTGGTCTGTTGGATAAAAAAGATACGACGATTACCAGTTTAAGTCGCGGGATGCAACAAATAGTAGGGGTCTGTTGCGCAATGATTGCGCAGCCAAAATTACTGATATTAGATGAGCCGACCTTAGGGTTAGATCTTAAATCAGCTCAAATAGTAATTAATATTTTGAAAGAACTAAGTGCCGATGGCGTGGGAGTCTTGATTACTACTCATCAATTAGGTTTTGCTCAAAAAGTGGCTCAAAAAATTTTATTGATCAATCAGGGAGAGCTAGTCTTTTCAGATAATATGAAAGAAAGCCTGGTCAGATTGAATAAATGGACGATTTTGGAATTTACCTTGTCACAATCACTTACTGCTAAGGAAAAAGAAAAAATATCAACTTATTGTAATTTGACAAAAAAGCAGGCTGATCGTTATCAATTAGAAGTTAAATGCCAAAATGATTTACCAAAAGTGCTTCAGTTATTAGGAGAATTACCGATTAGTCAGGTCCAAACTAAAAAGAGAAATTTAGAAGATATATTTGAATACTACACAGGAGAAGAATAATGACGAGTTTAAAAGCTGAGTTCTGGCGACAAATGTGGCTGTATAAAAGATATTCATTTAGTTACTTTTCAGACTTTATTTTGCTAATCATGATGTTTATAGCTATCTTTCTTGGAGGTACCTTAGTAGGCGGCGGGGTAATTGGAACTTCACTGAATGCCTTGGTCATTGGCTATATTTTGTGGACTTTAATCCAGAACACAATTAGTCAAATGGGGATGACTATGACCAACCAAATGCAAAATGGTATTTTAGAGCAACAGTTTTTGATGCCAATTTCTGCTAGAAGATTATTTCTTAATAAAAGCATAGTTAATATCATTATTTCGGCGGTGCAGGCAGTGTTAGCATTAATAATCATTATGTTGCTAACTGATCATTGGATTAAATTTCCTATTGTTCTGGTTGTTCCTTTCTTGTTAGCTTTGGTGACTACTACTGGTTTAGGATACTTAGTTGTGAGTTTGATTTTGCATTTTAAGCGAATTGGCAGTACTTTAGCAATTTTTCAATATGTATATTTGGGAATTTTACTAATTAATTTTGAAAATTATTCTTTGGGAGTTAAGTGTTTATTTTGTCTTTTACCTATTTCTCCCATGGTTAGCTGGATGAGACTAGCTGTTAACCAACATCCCTACAGTCTAGGCTTTTACTTAGCTGCTTCTTTGTTTAACGCCGTGCTTTGGTTAATAATTGGACTGATCATGTTTGAAATTACTAATCGTAATGTGAGAAAAAACGGATCGTTAGCATTATACTAAGAGTTAAATTGATGAATAAGAGAAATAAATATGATTACAACAAAAATAATTGATTCACAGCACAAAGTAGATATTAATATTCTTAATGAGCCATTTAAATTATTCGGACAAATTTTGGTTTCTTATAATAACGGTAAATGGGATTATCAATTAAAAAAGTATTCATCAGAAAAAGTTACAGAAATGTGCTTTCCTGATGAAAATTATGACTATGATGCAATGAAAGAGAGTACATTCATTGGTGCATATGATGGTAAAAATTGTATTGGATTAGCAATTTTACAACCAGGATTTTTTAAATATATGTATTTATCTGATCTTAAAGTGAATAAAAACTATCGTGACCAGCATGTGGGCAAAAGTTAATAGCTAAGGCAAAGGAAATTGCCAAAGAAAATGACTATGCTGGACTTTACACACAAGGACAAGATAATAATCCAGGCGCATGCTTATTTTATTTGAAAACAGGTTTTTACATTGGTGGAATGGATACTAATGTTTATTGCCATACCAAGCAAGAAGGTAAGGCCGATATTATTTTCTATTGTGATGTTAAGTAGATATTACAAAAAAGCAGAAATATCATGTTGACGTAGGTAGGATAAACGGGTATAATTCTATTAGTTGAGAACAAGAAGAAGCACCCGCTTCTCGCCTAAGTTAAGTAAACCTCTAGGCTGATCGATAATTTCTGTTGATTAAAGGCGGGTATGATTCTTATAACCCGCCTTTTTCTTGTCCTCAAATTAACACGGAGGTGAACAGTTATACCAAGAAGTTTAATCTTAAACGACAGAATTCGCGCTCGCGAAGTTCGTTTAATTGATGAAGATGGTCAGCAAGTTGGTGTGATGAGTAAAAGTGATGCCTTACGTCGTGCAAGCGATGCAGGTCTTGACTTAGCTCTGATTTCTCCAAATGCTAAGCCACCTGTAGCACGTATCATGGATTACGGGAAGTACCGCTTTGAACAACAAAAGAAGCTTAAGGAAGCCCGTAAGAATTCCAAGACAGTCAGTGTCAAAGAAATTCGTTTGAGTCCAACTATTGAAGGTAACGACTTCGAAACTAAACTTAAGCACGTTCGTAAGTTCATTTCTAAAGAAGGAGCTAAGGTTCGCGTCTCAATTCGTTTTAGAGGTCGTGCCATCACTCACAAGGAATTAGGTCAACAAGTACTTGAAAAAATGGCCGAAGTAACCTCAGACATTGCTAATGTAATTAGTAAGCCTAAGATGGAAGGTCGTTCAATGTTCTTGATGCTTGCACCTAAGAGTGATAAGGACAAAAAGAAAAAGTAGTTAATTGGAGGAAATAGAAATATGCCAAAGATGAAAACACACCGCGCTTCTGCTAAGCGTTTTAAGAGAACTGCAAATGGTGGTTTAAAGCGTCACCACGCATTTACTGGTCACCGTTTCCACGGTAAGACAAAGAAGCAACGTCGTCACTTGAGAAAAGCTGCTATGGTTTCAAAGAGTGATATGAAGCGTATCAAGCAAATGGTTGCTCAAATGCACTAATACTTGTTCTTAATTAAGACAGACTATAGTAGGAGGAATTTTAAATGCCAAGAGTTAAAGGTGGAACAGTAACACGTCAACGTCGTAAGAAGATCATGAAGCTTGCCAAGGGTTACCGTGGCGCAAAGCACATGCAATTTAAGGCTGCAAGCACTCAATTATTCGTTTCATACAAGTACGCATTCCGCGACCGTAGAAGACGTAAGAGCGAATTCAGAAAGTTATGGATTGCTCGTATTAACGCAGCTGCAAGACAAAACGACATTTCATACTCTAAGTTAATGCACGGCTTGAAGTTAGCTGGTGTTGACATGAACCGTAAGATGTTAGCTGATATTGCCTACAACGATTCAAAGACTTTTGCACAATTAGCAGAAACTGCTAAGAAGGCTTTGAACTAATAACAAAAAAAATAAGCTGGGGAAATTTTCCTAGCTTATTTTTTTATCTATTTTTGAATTAATGCCCGTAATCTGATTTTTTCATCTGGCGTGGTAAAGGCTGCGTCAACCGCGTTGAGATAAAGAGTAGTTTCTTCCTCGGGAGTCAAAGCAGTTTTTTCTTCGAGTAACTGATATTCATGAGGCAGATTAGTGTTAGATACAGTCATGTCGTCTGAATTTAGCGTAACTTTCATCCCCATGTGCAATAATTTTTTTATTGGGTAAGAATCAATCTGATCAAAAGCTTTGGTGTTCATATTTGAAGTGGCGCAACATTCCAATATGATTTGGTGATCAATCAGATATTGGGTAAGTGCTGGATCTTCAGTGCAGCGAATGCCATGGCCGATCCGTTTCGCGCCAATTTTTAATGCTTGACGGATTGAATCAGGTCCTGCAGCCTCACCAGCATGGATGGTATAAGGAACGTGTAATTCTTGGGCACGATTGAAAAAATGCTGGTAGTTAATGTTAGGGATCGGGCCTTCCGCACCAGCTAGGTCAAGGCCAACAACGCCATGACCTAAAAATTCTTTCGCTAGCTCAACCGTTTCCATGTTTTCTTTTTCATTGTGGGCGAAGCGCATCAAACAGAGAATTAAACCAGCGTGTAATTCAGGCTGATCTTTGTCTGCTTTTTGTTTTTGATAAAACTTCGTAATACCGCTGACTGCTGCAGCGATTACTTGTCTTTGCGTTAAACCATTTTTAGTATGTAATTGCGGTGCAAAGCGGATCTCGGCGTAGACTAGACCTTGTTGTTTTAATTCGCAAAGAAGATCAAACACAATCATCTCCAGATCATGCTTTGTCTGCATTAACTGGTTAGGTAAGTCAAACTTTTCCAAAAATTGTTCCAAGCTAGCGCAAGAATTATCAACTGACAATTCTTGCCGCAATTTTTGATCAGTTAACTGTGGCATGTGATGTTCCTGCATTAACTTCTTAACAGTAGCAACTGGGACAGAACCGTCGAGGTGAAGGTGTAAATCGATGAATTTTCTCATGGTGATCCTTTCTATTGATTGATGATTTTGCTTAAATTGTTTAGTATTGTAACACTTTTTCATCAGAAAAAAACAAAAATTTCTAAAGCAAACCCATTTTTGATATGATATAAGGTGATAAAAAATGGAGGAAATTAACAGTTAAAAGATAGACAAGATACAAAGATCTGTTCAGAAATATAAAACATAGAAGCAGGTCAAAAACTAAAAATTTAATATTTTGTTCGCTTGTATTTATTTCACTCTTTGCTAAATTTATGTTTGTATTGGGGGTGAAACAAATGATCAAGGCTCAAGTAGTCGAATTAAAACCTAACAAGACCATGCAACAAGAGCTGGATAAGCTTTGTGATTATCGCAGATATTGCTGGAATCAAGCTTTAGCCACTTGGCAAGACATGTATGAAGCACGAACCTTAGATAAGGATAATAATCCCAGTCCAAATGAGCGCAGAATACGTGATGAGCTAGTCGATAATAAGGCAGACTGGCAGTTTGCTCTGTCTGCTAGATGCTTGCAATTAGCAGTCAAAGATTTGGCTAATGCTTGGAAGAATTTCTTTGATAAGGCACAGCCTGATTGGGGAAAACCACATTTCAAATCAAAGAAAGCCCAGCGACAAGGCTTTAAGACTGACCGGGCTAAAGTGGTTAATGGTAAGCTACGCTTAGACAAGCCCAGAGGCATTAAAACCTGGTTCGATATTCCAACATATGAAGCTTTAAAAATGAAGCAAATTAAAGTTGCTAGTGTCTTTAGAGAAAGAGGACATTATTATGCCGCTCTTTCTTATGAAGAAGAAACTTTGGTAAAGCCTAGAACAGGTAGAAAGACAGCTGTTGATGTTAATGTGGGACATTTCAACTACACTGGGGGCAAAATCAATGTTTTGCCATCAAGATTGCAAAAACTATACAAGCGCATTAAGCATTATCAGAGAATGCTGGCTAAGAAAAGACGGGCTAATGGCAAGTTAGCTGGCCAAAGCAATAATTACGTGCAAGTGAGAACCAAACTGCAACGTGATTATCGTAAAGTAGCCAACATTCAAAACGATCTTTTGCAAAAATTCACTACAAAATTGGTTAATAATTATGATCAAATAGTGATTGAAGACTTAGCCGTTAAACAAATGATGATGACGCACGTCGCTTCAAAAGGCATGCAGAGATCATTATTCAGTAAGTTTAGACAGATATTGACTTATAAATGTGAGTGGTATGGCAAAGAATTAATCTTGGCTGATAAAACATATCCATCAACCCAAAGATGTGCTAATTGTGGTTATGTTAAAAAAGGTGATGAAAAAATCACTTTGCAAGGCAACCAAAAACATCACACTAAGCACAATGAGTATATTTGTTATGAATGCGGTTATACTAATGATCGTGATGATAATGCAGTGTTAAATCTTTTAGCTTTAGCAAAATAATGAAAACGGGGCTGGCTAAGCCCTTAAGCTGCAAGAGTTAGTCAATGCGATTACTCCTAGATTGGAATATTGGAATACTAATGATGACAGCAGTAAATAAAGCGAAGAAAGGAAGGACTATATTTCTTTCTGATATGTAAAAAATATACATTCTTATACATATTTCTATGTTTTATATAGCAGTGTTGATATGCTTTTTAGACCAAAATATACAATTGATACGATTTACAATCTGGACCCCCAGAAGTTGAATGAAATGGACATTAAGGCGGTTTTTTCGGACCTAGATAATACATTGCTCGCCTGGAATAAATTTGAAACTGCCAAAGAAATGGATAATTTTAATCAAAAGTTAGCCAAGGCGGGAATCACTCTCGTGGTCATTTCTAACAATAATGCTCAAAGAGTGGGCAAGGTACTTGATCCTTACCATATCGAATTTGTCGCTAAGTCACGTAAGCCATTGCCATTTGCGATCACCAAGAAGCGCGAAGCAATGCATTTGCAAAAAGATCAGGTTATGATGGTTGGCGACCAACTAATCACTGACATGCAAGCAGGGAATTTGGCCGGCGTGAAGACTGTTCTAGTTAAGCCATTAGTTGAAACTGATAAGTGGAATACGAGAATCAATCGTTTCTTTGAAAAAATTATCTTTTTCTTCCTGGGTTTATCACATCGAGTAACATTTAAGAAGGAGCTATCAAATGGATGAGGATATTATTTGTATCGGCTGCGGTGCCAAGCTGCAATCCGATGATCCTGAAAAAGCAGGTTATCTGCCAAAAAGTGCACTAGATAAGGCAAAGCAAGAAGAAAATGCGGATGTTTATTGTCAACGTTGCTTCAGATTGCGGCACTACAATGAAATCATGCCAGTTGATTTAAACAATGATGATTTTTTGGCTTTGCTTAACTCTTTAGGACAAAAGAAAGCTTTAATTGTTAATGTAGTTGACTTATTTGATTTTTCAAATTCTTTGCTATCATCATTGAAGCGTTTTGTTGGAAATAATGATTTTATTTTAGTTGGTAATAAATTTGATCTATTTCCTAAAAACTCTAAGCAAAGTAAGATTAAGGATTGGATGAGACAAGAAGCTAACCGAATGGGGCTTTATCCTAAGGAAATCTTCTTGGTTTCAGCTAAAAAGAAGTTGAACTTGGAAGATTTGATCGCTTATATTAATAAGCAATCGCAAGACAAAGATGTCTATTTTGTAGGGACAACTAATGTTGGTAAGTCAACTTTAATCAATGCCATTATTGACATGATGGGTGATATTCAAGACCTGATCACCGCTTCACGCTTTCCTGGAACTACTTTAGACAAAATTGAAATTCCTCTAGAAAATGGTCACTTTTTGATTGATACGCCCGGGATCATGACCGAGAATCAATTGGCTACGCACTTAAATGCTAAGGATTTGGAGCTGGTCTCACCTAAGAAGCCTTTAAAGCCAGCTACTTACCAATTATTGCCTGGTAATACTTTATTCTTAGCTGGTTTGGGACGGATTGATTATCTCAAGGGCGAATCGACTAGCTTTACTGTTTACGTTGCTCGTGGAGTGTATATTCACCGTACTAAGACAGCTAATGCGGATGACTTTTATAAAAAGCATAAAGGTGAATTGTTATCCCCACCAGCTGCAGATGATGAAATGGCACCACTAAAGGGTCAAGAATTTAGAACGGAATATAAGAGTGACCTTTTATTTGGTGGAATTGGTTTTGTGACTGTACCCAAGGGATGCGTTGTTAAGACTTACACACCAGATGGGATTGGTTTAGGTATTCGTCGTGCATTGATTTAGAGGTTTGCATATGGTTAATCCAAAATGTATTGAAAAAATGCCAACTGCTAAAGTTGAAGCAGAATTGGAACAAGAACAAGGTAAAGGTCGTCAGATTGGGATTATGGGTGGTACCTTTAATCCGGTGCATATTGCGCACTTGGTAGCGGCAGAGCAAGCAATGACTAAGTTGAAGCTGGATGAGGTCTGGTTTATTCCGGATAATATTCCGCCGCATAAAAATGCGCCGCTGACTTCTGCTAAAGATCGGGCAACGATGCTTGATTTAGCTACGCGCGATAATCCTAAGTTTAGGGTAAAACTATTGGAATTGTTCCGAGGCGGCGTTTCTTATACTGTGGATACTATGCGTTATCTCAAGGAAAAAGCACCTCAGAATGACTATTATTTGATTATGGGCAGTGATCAGGTTAACAGTTTCCATACTTGGAAGGAAGCTCCGACCCTGGCTAAGCTAGTAACATTGGTCGGAATTCGTCGTCCAGGTTATCCACAAGATCCGCAATATCCCATGATTTGGGTTGACGCACCAGATATTCGCCTAAGTTCGACTGCTATTCGTCGCAGTGTCGCAACTGGCACTTCAATTCGTTACTTGGTACCAGAAGCCGTCAGAGAATATATTGAAGAAAAGGGGCTTTACCTTGACGAAACTAATTTTTAAAAATACTTATTCACCATTCTCTAGTGAACAAATTGTTGCTAAAGAAAAGGCAAACATGAAGAAAAAACGTTTTGAACATTGTGTTCGTGTTAGTGAAACTGCACGTAAGTTGGCTAAGTTAAATGGATATGATGAAGAAAAAGCAGCCTTAGCTGGCTTTGTTCATGATTATGCCAAGCAGGTACCGGTAGAAGAGTATCGTAAGGTAATTAAGGAACAGGATTTTGATCCAGATTTGCTTAATTGGAATCGGGCCATCTGGCATGGCATTGTGGGGACTTTCTTTATTGAACGTGATTTAAAAATTAGGGATCCTGAGATTTTAACTGCCGTACGTCGTCATACGACTGGTGATACTAAGATGACTACATTAGATAAAATTATCTTTGTAGCTGATTTTATTGAACCCGGACGAGATTTTCCAGGAGTTGAAGAAGCGCGCAAAGTTGCTTATGCTAGTCTTGATGAAGGGGTAGGCTATGAATTGCAGCACACCTTAGAGTTTTTAATTGAAAATAAAAATAAAGTATATCCTCGTACTTTAGAAGCATACAATGTATGGGGAATTAAGTAATAAAAAGGAGAAAAATATTGACTAGTCAAGAAATTTTAGATTTTACTACCCAAGCAATTAGTGACCGTCATGGTGAAGATACTGAAGCTTACGATATGCGTGGAATCAGTATTTTAGCTGATTACTATGTCATTACCAGTGCAGGCTCTAATCGTCAATTACATGCGATCGTTAACTCAATTGTTGATGCGGCTCACGAAAACAACTACACTGACTACCGTATTGAAGGTACCAGAGATTCTAACTGGCTTTTGCTCGATTTAGGTGATGTTGTAGTCAACGTCTTTACTAAGGAAGCACGTGAATTTTATAACTTGGAAAAGCTATGGGCTAACGGTAAGCAAGTTGAATTGAAGGAAGATTAAGCAATGAGTGTTGTTGGGATTATTGCGGAATTTAATCCTTTCCATAGTGGACATGAGTTCTTGCTAAATCAAGCACGCTTGGTTGCTGGTAATGATCCAATTGTGGTGCTCATGTCTGGTAACTACGTGCAACGTGGTGAGATGGCGATTATGAGCAAGTGGGAGCGGGCTAAGGTGGCTTTACAATCTGGTGCCGATTTGGTATTTGAAACACCATTTTCAACGGTAGTGGAACCAGCTGATCTTTTTGCTCTCGGAAACATTGAACAACTTGCTAAATTAGGCGTAACTGATTTAGTCTTTGGTGTAGAAGATGCTAACCTGAATTTTGCTTATTTGGGCAAAAGAATTGCGGAAATTCCCCAGAATCACATGGATTTTAGAGATTATAGCCAAACTTATTCAACACAATACAACCAAATGGTAGCGCATGAAGTAGGCTATGAAGTTAATCAGCCAAATGCTATTTTGGGGTTAGCGTATTCAGTAGCTAATCATAATTTAGGTTCACCATTAAACCTGCATCCGGTCAACCGAATTGGAGCAGGACATGATGACCTTTTACAAAGAGAAAAAGTTGTCCAAAGTGCTAGTGCGATTCGAAATTTATTATTGCATGGTGAAGATACAAAAAATTTAAAGTATTGGATGCCTAAAGCAGAAGCAATGGTGTTAGCTGAGCAGAAAATTTATCCTAATTGGAATTTGCTATACTCATTTTTGAAGTATCGAATTGAATCATCTTCAGTTGAAGAATTGCGTCATATTTATCAAATGAGCGAAGGGCTTGAATATAAGATGAAACAAGAGATTCATTTAGCCCGCGATTTTACAGAATTTTTGCGGCATATCAAGTCCAAGCGTTATACTTATTCCCGTTTGCGCCGTTTGAGCTTATATACTTTGCTTAATGTCACTCAGGATGATATATTGGCTAGCTTTAATCATGAGTCTTTGATGCTCTTAGGCTTTAGTAAGGTAGGTCGCAAATATTTAAAGCAACAGCGCAAGGAATTTCAGACAGAAATCGTCTCTAAAGTTGATAAAAGAAGTGCTAAGAACGGCTCTTTAGCTTTACAAGTTAGGGTAGACCGTTTATTTGAACAAATAATGGGCGTTGATCAAAACTTTGGTCGACGGCCAATCGAGGTGTAAAAATGTTAGAACTTAGTTTTTCTAGGATTCAAAATTCTAAGGAACCATTAACTCACATTGAACGTGATTTGGAAATGCGTCCAGAATTTTTTAAGCGTAGTAAAGATCTACTAATTGATGCGAAAAATGTAAAAGTGAGCGGTGACTTATTCTATCAAGAACCATTTGTGACTGGCAGTTTTCATGTGACCGCTGATCTGGTTGTGCCATCAAGCAGAAGCCTTAAGCCGGTAGACTATCATGAAGATTTTACTTTTACTGAAAACTACCTTGATCGTAAGCCAACCAAGGAAGAATTGGAAGAAAACGATACTATTGTACAAGTTGAGAATGACCAAATTGACTTGCAAACAGCGGTAGAAGATAATATTTTACTCCATATCCCAACTACTATTTTGACTCCTGAAGAAAAAGAAAAGAATATTTTCCCAGAGGGTCAAGGTTGGGAAGTTGTTTCTGAAGCCTCTTTTGAAGAAGGCAAGAAGAACCAAGTTAACCCAGCTTTTGCTAAATTGAAGGTCTTGCTTGATGGGCAAGATAATGATAAGGACAATAAAAATAAATAATAAATGTAATTGAAAAATATGGTGGACAATCAAAGAAAATTTTTACTTTGATTGTTTTTTAATCTTGTGTTAGAAGCAATTTTAAAGTATCCTTTAATTATAAAAACATTTTTTAATTAATTTATTAGTATTAGAAAACCAAATTGATCTACGAGGAAATGAATTAACATGGCAAAAATTCTAATTATTGAAGATGAAAAGAACTTATCTCGCTTTGTCGAGCTTGAATTGCAACATGAAAATTACGAGACTGTTGTTGAGAATAATGGTCGTAAGGGATTAGAAGATGCATTGAGTCAAGACTTTGATGCTATCTTGCTTGACTTGATGTTACCTGATTTAAATGGGTTGGAAATTGCACGTCGTGTTCGTCAAGTTAAGACTACGCCAATTATCATGATGACTGCACGTGATTCAGTGATCGACCGTGTTTCTGGTTTGGATCATGGCGCTGACGATTATATTGTTAAGCCTTTTGCAATTGAAGAACTTTTAGCTCGTCTTCGCGCAGTGTTACGTCGCGTTAAAATCGAAAAGGACGCATCAAAGGTTACTGTTGCTAAGCAAAAGATTGTAAAATTTAAGGATTTGACAATTGAAACTGCTAACCGAATTGTGCACCGTGGTGATGGCAAGGCAATCGATTTAACTAAACGCGAATACAACTTATTAATGACCTTGATTGAAAATAAGAACAACGTAGTTAGTCGTGATCAATTATTGAACAAGATCTGGGGTCCAGAATCTAATATCGAAACTAACGTAGTTGAAGTTTATGTACGTTATTTACGCAATAAGATTGACGCTCCAGGTCAACCATCTTACATTAAGACGGTTCGTGGTACCGGTTATATGGTAAGAGATGAAGATGATGATCAAGAATAAAGACGAGGAAAAAGAGGCCAAGCACTCATCGCTAATTGTGCGATGGGTTAGTATCGTTGCATTAACGATTACGGTCTCTTTTGTCATATTTTCAGTTGTTGCCTATCAAATTGTTAGTCATCAATCGATGGAACAGCAACAAGAGACATCTAATAATGTAGTTACCACGATGGACCGGACATTAAGTTCTATTCAAGATGAGCTAGAGATCTCAAATGTAATTCCTGCTCTGTCACCGTCTACCAGGCGTATTTTGAGGGGCGGTCCTGCTATTAGCAAAAAAGATACAGAGAATAAAGCATTTAGTGATAGCCTGATTTCATCGATTTCGAATCCAGATATTAATGTAGCAGTTTACAACAAACATGATGAAATTGTTTTTACTAATGGTAATTCTGCACCTAAGCTAAAAGAATTTGCCGGCAACCAACTTGAAGAAGTAGTAAACCGAAAAAAAGGCAAAATGCTTTTAACCTACCAGAAAATCTATTCTGAGGTAAATGGCAAATTAACTGGCTATGTAGTGGTTTCTAATAGTATGACTTATTACAATAGCTTGATGAGTAATTTGCTTCATTGGATGGTAATTATTTCACTGATTGCAATAATTATCTTCATTGCAATTTCTTATATTTTGGTTGTTAATGTAGTTCGGCCAATTAAGACGATGTCTAAGGTGGCTAAGGAAGTTAATGCTGATCCTAATAGTGAGGCTAGAATTAAGGAACTACATCGAGATGATGAGTTAGAAGAATTAGCTACTTCGATTAATCAAATGCTAGACCGGATGCAAGGTTACATTGAGCAACAAAAGCAATTTGTTGGTGATGTCTCGCATGAATTAAGGACACCAGTGGCAGTAATTGAAGGGCATTTGAACCTGCTTGAAAGATGGGGCAAGGATGATCCGCAGATTTTGGATGAATCAATTAAGGCTTCGTTGCAAGAAGCTGATCGGATGAAACATTTAATTCAGGAAATGCTTGATTTAACTCGAGCCGAGCAAATCGATGTTCAATATCCGTATGAAGTAAGTGATGTTAATGAAATCATCCGCAGAGTGGTCGCTGATATGGCAATGGTTCATCCTGACTTCAAGATTCAGCTGGATGAGGATGATTTACCTGATGATACAGAGATTCAAATGTATCACGGTCATTTGGAACAGTTGCTAGTAATTTTGATCGATAATGGAATTAAATATTCGACTGATCGCAAGCAGATTAATGTTTCAGCTGGTGTAACTAAGAAGAATGTTAATATTATTGTGCAAGACTTTGGTGAGGGGATTTCTGAAGAAGATCAAAAGAAAATCTTCAATCGCTTCTATCGTGTGGATAAGGCTAGAACCCGTGAAAAAGGTGGCAATGGTTTAGGTCTATCGATTGCACAAAAATTAGTTGCTAGTTATAACGGAACAATTAGTGTTGAATCTGTTGAGGGTCAGGGCAGCCAGTTTAAATTGAAGTTCCCTCGGTTGACTAAGAAAAAAGCCGCTAAGTTAAGAAAATTAAATGAGAAGAAACAAATGCCTAAGAGTAATCTTGAGGCATAAACAAAATCCTATTAAATCAAGGTTTGGGTACCAAGATTTAATAGGACTTTTTTTCTCTAGAGGCTTAGGTATTAGAAAATAAGAAATAAAATGCTTCGAAAATAATTATAATTTTTATTAATTTAAGCGATATAATTAGCTAAAAATATTTAAACTTAAGGGATGTGACATAATGAAAGAACGCATTTTTTCAAGGAAATTCTGGCAGAAAGTTTTTAACTATCAATTGATTATCTGGTTTCTCTTGATGATTAGTTATACTTTTTCTCAGCGGAACAATCATTTTTATTTTATAGGGGATTTGTTCAATCTAGCTTTTAGTACGGCGATCATGGGATTGAACTTTTACGTGCAATTTAAAAAGGATTCCAGCAAGACTAATACTCAAATTGTTCGCTGGCTGACCATAGTAATTTTTCCTTTCAATTTTTGCTAAATTTGGCATATCACTGGGAATTTTTTGCTAAAAAACCTGCCGGCTATCGAGATTCTATTAGTATTACTGCTATGGGCGGTTTATATTTTCTTGCTAGTTCCAATTGCAGTTGTACATATAGATTCCCAAAGTATCGCATCCCTGTTGCAATCTATGGTTCAGCAATTTTGTTCGGCCTTAGTCATTTAAGTAATTTTGGCTGGCATGGAGAAAGTTTTACTGCAACAATTGCACAAGTTATTGGCGTAATGGGGAGCGCCTTTATCTGGGCAGAATTGTATCTCTATACAGGAAAACTATGGTTGCCGATGATCTATCACTTTTTAATGGATTATATTTCTGATTTGCAATCTGGTTGGAATTCTGCTGGCTGGTCTTGGAATGGCGAAATCACTGATTATATTTATACTGTATTAATTGTTGGCGTTCCATTGCTATTCTCAATTTGGATGCTTTTCGGTAAAAGAAGGCAAGTAATGGAAGATAATGCAGATTTGATTTTGAATCTAAACGGTAGGCAAAGCATGATTTAGCAGTGACTTATATTAAAGGGACTATAATGTATATGCAAGGGTAAAATAATTAAGAGAGGTCATAAATTATGAAACTTAAGAGAATTGTATTAAGTATTGTGGCTGGAACTGCGCTTTTTGTTCCTGCAGCTTTAGCGGGTCAAAATCAATTAACACCGGTAGTTCGGGCAAGTACTCTGAAGAATAAGATTACAACTGTTAAGAGCTATACCAATCCAACTTTGTATAATAAGAATGGTAAAGAGCTAGGTAGTCAAGATCGGATAAATTTTAAGAAACCGATCAATTTTTATGGTCAACCAATTGTTATTCAGGGACCCAGGGTCAGTGCTTTTATTAATCTTAATGGGATGCCACAAGCTATTGTTAATGGTGAAACCTATGCAGATTTAGGTGATGGTGGTTATGTCAACATGAAATCGGTTGGTAGCTATAACTGGAATAATAATGAGATCGGAATTATTAAAAACACCTATATTTACAATAGCAAGGGTAATCGTTTATCAACTTATCGCGGTGGCAAGGCTTATTTAACTAAAGGTAGCAAGATTAAATATGCTGGTAAAAGTTGGACTACTTATCCTGATTCATATTTTAATTTAGGTGATGGGACGTATTTAAAGTCTAATAACGTTAATACCATGAATGGCAAAGGCGTTTTGAAGCTGAATGCTAACACTGCTATTTATAATAAGAATGGTAAGCGTATTAGCTTTAATGGACAACAGGTTTTTCCTAAATACTCAATTATAAATTATGCTGGTAAGCGTCGCACTAAGACACAAACTGACGATTACTATTACACAAACTTAAGTGGTAGTAAATCATATGCAATTAAGAATTATAAGATTAAAGGTCAAGACTATTATTACATTGGCAGAGGTGCTTATATCAAGGCAATGAATGTTGGTCGCATCAATGGCAATCCGGTATTTCGTGATGGCGGTGCAACTACGATTGTTCCGCAGACAGATTTGTACATCTATAATTCTAAATTAAAGAAAACCAAACAATCTGTTAAGAAAGGACAAAAGATTAGAGCTTTAGATCCAGTTGTTCTTGGTAGTGGTGATATTGCCCAACTATTTTACAGAATTAAGGGAACATCTAACTATGTTTCCTGGGGTGATTATAGTGAGTATGGTTTTGAAGATGATGAGCACGTGGGCTACTTCAACTTTCGTGTTAGATTAAATCCTGTTAAAACTATTGAAAATGCCGCTACACGGGCCGCTGAAGAATCAGATTAATTGGGAGTGAAGACGTTATCCATTTGGATAGCGTTTTTATTAGATTATAGGAAGAGGATAAAAGTTCTTGGTGTTGATGTTTATACATTGCTGAATAGATTAGTAGTAATACTACGATTTACGATTGTTGGAGAGTTCGATGGAATAGGAGACAGCTCAATGATTAATGATTTACTTTCTGAAATTAGAATCGATTTTTGGCGTGACATAGGGTTAATTATTAATGATGAAAAGCTTTTTGATCGGGTAACTGCTAATTATGGCTATCATGAAATTATGTATCAAAATATTGATCATTTTTTCATAGAAACTAATGACGATGATTTCATTAAACCTAAGCGAAAAACAACGTTTGAAGAAATTTATGATTTCTATTGCCTAGATCAACATATAAAAAATGTGATGATGATCAGTCTGCAATTGTTTGAACAAAGCTTCAAGGTAGCCCTTGCAGAAACAGCTCTTATTGAGAATGGTAAAAATTTCACCAGAAATCTTAATCCACGAACAATTCATCAAAGGCAGTTTCTAAATGAAAAATATCAATTAAAAGATGGGCGAGTAATTCACCGCGGTGATGTGAAAGCGCGCATGCGGCATATTAAGCAAAACTATCTTGAGCCATATGAGGGATATACTGAGGCTCATGGTGAAGCAGGGATCGGACTGATTATTAAAGAAATGTCATTTGGTGTTGCAACGAATTATTTCTTTTTAATGCCCATCAAAGCCAAAAAGATTGTTTTAACACGTGTGTTTAAAGAAAAGATAACTCTCCGTCAATTTGAAGAATGGCTAAATGAAATTAGATATTTTCAAAGACGAGCTGCCCATAACTTCTCGCTGTTGATTATCAAGGAAAAACGGCAATTTTTGTATAAATTAGTACTGAATAATTTGCACCAGCTGGCAAATCAAGAACCATGTGAATTAGCTGAGGAAAGAATCAACAAGATTGTTCAAGATTATTTGACGAAGTATCCAATTGAAAAAGATTTTTTGAATAAAGTTTTTATGGAGAAAAAGGATTAAGTTGAAGTTTTTTATAATGATCTTTCTTCAAACAAATGACCATAGGAACTTAAAATTCTAGCTAAATCGATCCAAGTAAGACTAATTGTTTTGGTATTATCATTGGGATGCACACCAACTAAATTGTTTTCTTCCATTGCTGCTTGATCGACAATCAGGGGAATTTTATTACTTTGATCATTAAGCAGGCTAAATGGGGAAACAGCCCCTGTTTTAACTTGCAGTTTTTCTTCTAGTTCAGCTTCAGTAGCGAAGGTTAAACTAGAGGAGAGTAATTCAGCTTTAGCTTTTTGCCAATCGATTTTTTTATCTTCGGGTAACATTAGTAGATAATAATTTTTGGCGTTACGGGTTTTAATAAAAAGAGTTTTACATTTAGCAAAATCTTCATCTTCTAAGTATTTATCTACCTCTTTAGTTGTAAAAACTGCTGGATGAGAGAATACTTGATAGTTAATATCATGATCATCTAAAAGTTGTAATATTTCTTGAGTATGCATATTTTCCTCCTAATAAAAAAGTCAGGATTTTACTCCTGACTGATAACTATTTACGCTTTTGCTTACCTTTGTTGCGGTTACGTAGGTTTTGGTGTAATTCTTTCTTAGCTTCAGTTGTAGCCTTGCTTTGACCGCTATTGGAGTTAAACAAAGCATCCACTTTTTCTTTAGTAACAACAGTTTCAATTGGCTTGTCTTTTAGTTCATCAGCAATATGCTTCTTAACACTAGGTGTAAGGACAAAGGTAACGATTACTTGTTGGATAATCATTACTAAGTTACCAGCAGCCCAGTAAAGAGCTAAGGCACCAGAGAAGGATAAACTGAAGAACAAAGTCATAATTGGGTTAACAATCATCATTGATTGCATGGTCTTCTTTTGTTCTTCTGGAATACCAATTAGTGAGATATAACCTTGAATAACGGTAAAGACAGTCGCAATAATGGCTAAAACAACAGATTTGGAACTTAGAGAAATACCAAAGAATTTGGATTGTGCCAATTGAGGTGAATAGAATACCGCTTGATAAATTCCCCACATAATTGGTAACTGAATAATTAATGGCAAGCAGCCCATTCCACCAGTTAATGAAACTTGGTTTTTAGAGTAAAGCTCTCTTTGCCAAGTTGATAAAGTCATTTGTTGGTCAGGGGTGATCCCCTTGTGTCTCATTGCATTTTGAATCAACTTCATTTGCGGTTGCAGACGAGCCATTTTTTCCTGTTGACGTACACTCTTGTTTTGCTGTACTAACATCAATGGCATCAAGATTACACGTACAACTACCGTAATAATCACGATTCCCCAACCAGCACCATTATCGCCGCCAATCATGTGCGCGGTTTGAATCATGATATTTTGTAAAGGTCGGCCTAACCATTGGTAAACCCAACCGTAAATACCGCTGTGCGGTGCAACGTGTGGATCAGTTGTTGCCCCACAGGCACTTAATACAAGAGTAGCTACTGCTAATAAAGCCAGTACTCCAGCGTATCTTTTAATTTTTTTCATTTAAATAAATCACCACTTAATTTCTATCTAAAAATGTATGTCTCTAATATAATACATGAAAATCATGCATTTTTTCTACACCTGGAACCGATTCTTGACTAATATTTTGAATTTGGGCAAATCCAGATGCAGTAGGTAGTTTTTCAATAAAGCGGTCGATTTTATCACTGTCTGCTTGTAAATAGATTGTAACGGTACCATCTGCATTATTTTTAACAGTGCCAGGAATACCCATCTTGTTAGCTAATGCCATGGTTGACCAACGAAAGCCAACGCCTTGAACTAAGCCTGAACAAATTAATTTTCTTGTTTCCATTTTTATCTCCCTTATTTAAATTAAGTTCAATTTTGATTTTAGCATGATCAAAACAGATTATCAGTTATAATAGGTCTTGAATGTAAAAAGGAGAAAATTATGCAACAGATTAGTTCAGTTAATAATGCAACAATTAAGAAATTAGCCAAATTAAAGCAAAAAAAATATCGTGATGATGAAGGTTTATATTTAATTGAAGGTTTTCACTTGTTTGAAGAAGCTTTAAAGGCTGGTAAAAAATATCAATATATTTTAGGAACCAAAGAAGCACTCGATCAAGCTGATAGCAATTATGAAGTTGACCTAAGTGGTAAAAATGTTTTGTTAATTAACAAAGCGATTGCTCGCCACTTAAGTTCGACTAAGAATTCTCAAGAAATTTTTATGGTATTAAAAATTGATCAACCAAAAGAATTTCCGTTTAACTATGGTAAATGGGTTTTGCTGGATAATTTAGCTGATCCAGGTAATGTCGGGACAATCATTAGAACTGCGGATGCAGCTGGCTTTGATGGAGTAATCCTTTCACCAGAGAGTGCTGACTTATACAATCCTAAGACGCAACGAGCAATGCAGGGCAGCCAATTCCACATCGATTTAATTAAACGTGATTTGGCTGACGTAATCACTGATTTTCAAGCTGCTGCTATTCCAGTTTATGCTTCAATGCTTGACCGCTCAGCTAAGCAATTACCTGATTTTGAAAAAGTGCCACAACTTGCCTTAATTATTGGGAACGAGGCGCATGGCATAAGCGAAACAATTGCTTCTTTAGCTGATGAAAAGCTTTATATTCCAATTAAAGGACAAGCTGAATCGCTTAATGCCGCTGTTGCAGCAGGGATCATGATCTATCACTTTGCTTAGCACTTGTAATTAGTAAGTAGATCTACTATAATAATTTTAGTAATACTAAAAAGTATTTTATATAATAGTATTTTTACTGGAATTATATAATACGGAGGGACTTACCTATGCAAGAAGTTAAAGAGAAAAAGGACGCAGCTCCTTGTAAACCAGAAGATTATGAATTATGTGGTCATTTTGTTAGTGCGTTTAAGATTATTGGCAAAAAATGGAATGGCTTAATCATCAGTTCTTTGTGTGATACACAAGATATGCGCTTTAAGGACTTGGCACGAACTGTCGAGGCTTGCAGCGACCGTGTCTTAGTTGAACGTTTGAAGGAACTTGAAAAGGACGATATTGTTAAAAGAAGCGTCGATCAAAGTACCGGTATTATTTCATATGGTTTGACTGAAAAAGGTGCGGAACTTAAGCCTGTTTTTGATCAAGTACATAATTGGGCAGATAAATGGGCTTAAGCTATTGACATTAAGTAAGCATAGAAGTATATTACTTATTGTAAGTTGCTTATTTAAAATAAGATTAGGTGAAAGGAGTACGAAAATGAAATCTTTAAGTATGATGAATGTTAATACTGACTGTTGTTCTTGTGTATCTAACATTATTTTTAATACTCAAGAACTCAGTTTTCGTATTTCCGAATAGCTTTAATCCAGAGATCAAAAAGATTTACGTTAGCTGAAAAGACGTAGATCTTTTTTATATTGTTTAAAGAGACCTATGGGAGTAGGTCTTTTTTTGTATGATTGGGGGATTTTTAATGAATTGGACAGTTATCCAGCAAGCTCTACCAATATTTGCGCGCGGCTTTGAACTGACCTTATGGCTTTCATTGATTGGCATTGTTGGCTCAATTATCGTGGGCATTATTGTCAGCTTAGTACAATATTTTAAACTACCAGTACTAAGTCAAATTTCAACGGCATATGTTGAATTAGCTAGAAATACACCGCTTTTAATTCAACTTTTCTTTTTATATTATGCCTTTCCAGTAATTGGCTTAAAAATGTCCGCTGAGGTCTGCGGCATCATTGGCTTAATCTTTTTAGGTGGAGCATATATGGCTGAAGGCTTTACCGGTGGTTTTAATGGCGTAAGCCCTAGTCAGATTAATAGCGGTAAAGCATTAGGAATGAACAACTTACAATTAGCTCGCTATGTGGTTTTTCCACAAGGATTTAGCCTAAGCATGCCGGCTTTAACCGCCAATATTATTTTCTTAATTAAGGAAACCTCGATTTTTTCAGTAATTGCAATTCCGGAGTTAACTAATACAGCCCTTGACTTGATTGGGATGTATTACCATTCAAATGAATATTTATTGATGCTGGTAATTGCTTATGCGATTATTTTGATTCCAATTATTTTATTATTAACTTGGCTTGAGAGGAGAGTACGGTATGCTTCATTCGGGGATTAATGTTTTGTTTGAAGGAAGTAACTTTGCCCGTTTGATGGCAGGGCTATGGACCTCGATTTGGATTGCAGCTTTGTCACTAGTAATTGGCTTGGCTGTAGGAACAATTTTTGGTATTTTGAGAACTTTTAAAAATCGTCCATTGCGTTTTGTTTTGCGGTTGTACTTAGAATTCTTCAGAATTGTGCCAACCGTAGTTTTACTGTATTTGGTTTATTATATTTTGCCAAGAAGCTTGCACGTCAATTGGCCAGCTACTTGGATGGCGGTATTAGCTTTCTCAATGTGGGTAGCTGCTGAGTTTAGCGATATTGTTCGTGGTGCATTGGAATCAGTACCCAAAACGCAGCGTGAATCCGGCTTAGCGTTGGGTCTAAATCGCCTGCAACTGTTCCGTTATGTCTTGTTGCCTCAAGCAGTTAAGTTAGAACTACCAGCAACAATCAACTTGGCTACTAGAGTAATTAAGACCACTTCTTTATTAATGATTATCAATATCATGGAAGTAATCAATGTCGGTCAACAAATCATTGAAGCAAATAATCAACAATATCCAGCTGGTGTGTTCTGGGTATATGGCTTTATCTTTATCTTGTATTTTATTTTGGATTATCCCTTGTCTGCATGGGCAAAACGATTAACTGCTAAGAATTAGGTGAATGAAATGACAGAAGAAGTTTTAAGAGTAGAACATTTAAATAAATTTTATGGCAAGTATCAAACTTTGTTTGATATCAACTTTAGCTTAAATAAAGGCGAGGTATTGACCTTATTGGGACCTTCTGGTTCAGGAAAAAGTACTTTGCTGAGAACGGTGAATGGGCTTGAAGAATATGAGGGTGGCGCAATTTATTTTCACGGTAAAAAAATAAATCCTAGTCTGAAGGAATGGCAATTGTTGCGCCAAAAGATTGGGATGGTCTTTCAAAGTTATGACTTATTTCCCAACTTATCCGTGATGGAAAATATTTTATTGGCACCGGTAAAAGTTCAAAAACGTGATGAAGCTGAAGTTAAACAAGAAGCAGTTAAGTTATTAGAGTTTCAACAAGTTTAAAAATATATATGTAATTGTATTTCTTAAGTGTTATAAAGTGTGCTATAATCTAGCTACAAGGTGGTGAGATCTTTTTATGTCTAGAATTATGTATTTAAAAGAAGCTGCTGCCTATCTTGGCAAAGC
>NZ_PCZI01000023.1:0-30567 GCF_002554085.1 Lactobacillus sp. UMNPBX1 | reverse complement strand
TCCCGAAAGGCATCCTAAATCTCACAGCCGTTTACACAAGAATTTATACTGAACCTAAAATGTTTTCCATTGTGTAAACGGCCAATACCTGAATACGACTCGTCCAACTAGCGCGCTTCGTTTAACAAACCCAAAGTAACGGGAGTCCTTTGAGACGTCACGGTGATCTCCCATGACGAAGTAACTATCCTTAGGTACTCGCTTTTTTAAAGTGAAATTGTTAGTATAGAGTTCACCTAATTTATGTGACTTTCTTTGGTAGCCATTATTTAAATATGGTTCTGCAATTTGTTTGCCGTTAATGTAAAGCTTATCATTTTTAGAAGTAACCATATCACCAGGTGTGCCAATAATTCGCTTGATATACAGAGCACCTTTTTGGTCTGGTGCTTTTAGAATGACGATATCATTTCGTTTAGGCGTAAAATGACGTACAGCAATCAAACGATCGCCATTCTCAAATGTGGGCTGCATTGATGGACCAGATACTGTTTCATTTGATAGGAAAAAACTAAAAATAAAGTAGTAAATTCCCATCAAAATTGCAAACATAATAATTATGTCTAAAACAAAGCGGCCAATGCTTTCATCATCATTTCTCTTTTTGGTTTCAACCATAGAATATCTCCTTTGCTTGCTAGTCTTATTATAACTGAATTCTCCGCCGTTGAATGGTAAAATCATATTAAGGTGTTTAAGTATGACAAAATTTTTGACGAAATTAACAAAATTAGAGCAAGAGATAAATCATCCTGCGGTTAAACGACAAGTTGAAGAAATAGCATTAATTGATAGTTATGTACAAGCAGGTAAGCCATTGAAGCGGGCACCACGCAGATTAGGTTTATTGCCAGATGAATTTGAAGAAGTTTTAGTTGAGGTGGGACCAGATAAAGAAGGGGCCTTAAGGGATTTAAATAATTTACTTAATAATTTTCGGCAATATCTCTCTTTAATATATGGCATCTGGTCTCTGCCTAATATTCAGACTGCGCAGTTAATTAAAAATAAGCTGCATGTACAAACAGCGTTAGAAATCATGGCAGGCAACGCGTATTGGTCTCAAGCTTTGGCTCAGGTTGGAATTAAAGTTCACAGTACAGACTCATTAGAGTGGGCCAAGACGTCGACCACTGGAGCTAAGCCTTTTTATCCAGTAGAAGATTTACCAGCTGACCAAGCAATTAAGAAGTATCACACAGTTAATCTAGTTCTATGTTCGTGGTCACCAAATTTCGGTCACGGAGATTTAGAAACTGTGGCAGCTTGGCATAAGTATAATCCAAGTTGTCATTTGCTCTTTGTTGGTGAAAAAGATGGTGCTACTAATTCACCAGAATTTTGGCACCAAAATTGGTTTAAAAATAGTGCAGCTTTAGACGAGATTAATCATTCCTTGCAAAGCTTCGATTTTATTAATGAACAGGTATTTGAAATAAAAAATGAATTTTAAAAAGATATTTTTGTTACTGATTCTTTTATTATCTTTTTTAGGAATTGGAACAATGCTCTCCAATATTGAATCTAGTTATGCTGACGAATTGCTGGAAGCACACGGCTTAACTAATAATACCCGCTATTTTAGAACAGATAGTGATGAAAAGATTAGTATTTTCCTAAAATATTTGGACAAAAATTATGCGAATCATCAAATTCAATTGCATTTAGATAATAATTATGAAAAAAAACAAGTGCTTGTTTGGGCTAATCATGCCGTTACTGGCTTGCCAACTGAGAGTGGTCGCTATTTTTCACCTGATGATTTTAAAGGACAGGTTTCTTTTGTGGTGCTGGGGCCAACAGTTAAACTTAATTTATTAGATGTGCAGAATAATAAATATGTTATTTTAGGCAAAAATTATTATTCTGTTATAGGCGAATTTAAGGACTATCCACAGGTAGAAATGGATAAATATTATCTAAGTACAGGAATTGATCAGCCAACTGCTAAAGACCAGCTCAAGAATTATCGAATTGTAGTAGATGCAACACCTGCAGTGATTGAAAAGATTGCTAAGCATTATCATGCTAGTTTGCATATTCCGTCTTTTGTTCAAGAGCATCATCGTGATCGTTTATCTGTCGTGCCGGATATTTTAATGTTAGTTGTTTGCCTATTGGTCGGAATGATCACAAATATGTTGCTTGCAATAGGAATTAAGCGTCAGGCTCGTTTAACACGTCTACACGATGATTTGCTGCGCAATTGGGTAATTAACCGCAGCGTACGTTTATTTTTAATAGAGGCTATTTTTGCCCTTGCTACATACTTCTTTTTAAGATGGCATGCCTTTTATTCAACATATGGTTCTTTAATAGTTACATTAATAGCTTCCTGGGTTGTAATTGTATTGGCGTTTTGTGGGATGGTCTATTACTTAGTGAGAAAGGACAGGAAAATTGCTAAATCTACCAAATGAATTTAAAACTAAATATGAAAAATTATTAGGTACCAAAAAAGCACAAGAACTATTTGCGGCGATGAATGAAGAGAGCAAAAAAGCTTTTAGAATTAATACATTGAAGCCTACTAAGGTTTCATATGAGCTTACTGATTCAGTACCGCAAATAAATTCAGCCTATTATGGTGAAGTATCGGGGGAAGATCCTGAGTGGGTAAGCGGTAGTGTTTATTCTCAAGATCCAGCGGCTATGTTTCCTGCGGCAATTAGTGGTGTTCGGCCAGGAGAGCGCGTGCTAGATCTGTGTGCTGCGCCTGGAGGAAAAACAACAGCATTAGGAGAACAATTGAAGGGTGAGGGCCTTTTAGTAGCTAATGAAATCTCTGCAACACGAGTAAAGGCACTACGGGAAAATATTGAACGTTGGGGCATCAGTAATGCCTTAATTACTAATGAAAGTCCAGAAAAGTTAGTTCCAATTTTTTCAGAATTTTTTGATGTGATTTTAGTCGATGCTCCATGTAGTGGTGAAGGAATGTTTAGAAAAAATCCGGAGGCAATTGGTTATTGGTCTCAAGACTATGTTTTAACATGCCAGAACCGTCAAAAAGAGATCCTCAATGAAGCTGTTAAGATGCTTCAACCTGGCGGACGCTTAATTTATTCAACTTGTACCTTTGCGCCAGAAGAGGATGAGCAGATTGTTAGCTGGTTAAATAAAGAATATGGTTTTACAATTTTAGATACAGGGATACAAGCTAATAAGATTGATGTTGGACAGCCTGAGTGGGCTGATGGAAATCCTGATTTGACTAAAACATTACGCTTTTGGCCTCAAGATGGTATAGGTGAAGGACAATTTGTGGCAGTTTTACAAAAAGTAGGTAAAGCTAGAATTGAAAAAAAGAGCAAAAACAAAAAAGCCAAGCGTGATCCGTGGCGCTTAACCCAAAATGATCAGGAACTAGTTGGTCAGGTAATGGATCAGTTTAATTTACCAGTTGCTTTAAGTGACTGGCGTAATAAAGCAAAAGTCCGTAATGAACATGTCTATATTCCTGCAATCAGTTTGCCTGAAAAAAGTAAGCTTCATGTAATTAATAATGGAGTCGAGTTGGGTATATTAAAGAAAAAACGTTTTGAACCAGGACATCAATTGGCAGAAGTGCTAGGTAAGGTAAAGCAAGAACGGGTTTATGATTTACCGACAATTGAAGAATACCAAAATTATTTGCACGGTGAAACCGTTAAAGTGGACAGTGATTTGCGGGGCTTTGTGTTAGTCAGCTATCAAAAATTAATATTTAGTTTTGGCAAAATCGCTGGTAATCAAGTATTGAAGAACTTTTACCCAAAGGGATTGAGAAAATGATAAAACTAATTGCGACAGATATGGACGGAACCTGGTTAACTGACCAGAAAGACTATGATAAAGAATTATTTTTGCGTGAATTTGCGGAAATGCAAAAGCAGGGGATTAAATTTGTAGTTGCTAGTGGCAATCAATATGCTAACTTAATGACTCGTTTTCCTGAGGTTTTGGATAAAATTTATTTTGTAGCTGAAAATGGGGCATTAGTTGCTCAAGGAAGACAAATTTTGCATGTTGACTCGTTAAGTGATGACATATATCAAACTTTATTAAAAATAACTACTGAATATCCATATCCAGCTGTAGTGATGGGGCTAGTAAGTGCTTATGTTAAAAAGAGCAGTGGACGAGCTTATAAACAAGAAATGAAAAAATACATGGAGCATATTACTGTAGTAGATTCTTTTGGAGAAATTGATGATCAGATTTTCAAGGTCAGTCTGACAGTGCCAGAAGATAAAATGTCTAAAATTTTGCGCGAATTAAAAGAAAAATATCCGGAGGTTGGTTTTGTTTCTGGTGCAGCAGACTCGATTGATATGCAAACTAAGGGAATGAATAAAGCAGTAGGTCTAGCATATTTGAGTCAAAAATTAGGGATCAAATCAAGTGAGATGATAGCTTTTGGCGATAGCGGTAATGATGTAGGAATGCTGAAATATGTAGGTCGTAGTTTTGCTACTGCAACGGCGTTGCCAGAAGCCAAACAAGCTGCAGGGCAAATTATTGGTTCAAGTAATGAAAGTGCTGTTCAAAAAGAAATTGCCAAATTGCTTGAAATTAAATAAGGAAAATTATGTAAAGTAAAAGCACTAGTCATCATTAACTAGTGCTTTTACTTTACAGTAACTGATCGATTTGAGCCTTTAATGGTAAATCATAGTATTTTTTTATTTGTACCAGGGATGCTAAATCTTTTTTGCCGTAAACAGCAATTAAAGCAGCCAATTCATTTTTCCAATTAGTAATTAATTGCTCTAATCCAGTACTACCATTTTGGATGTATTCTTGTAAAAAAACATTTGAAATACCAACAAATTTTCCTCCTAGAGCTAAACCTTTTAAAATATCTAGGGGATTACGTACTCCACCAGAAACAAAAAATTTAACTTGCTCTTGCCATGCCATCAGAGCAGTCACCACAGTAGGTAAACCTAAATCTTCTAAGTATGAAACGTCACTGGCATTACGTGCATTCTCAATCTGGGCAAAGTTTGTGCCACCAGAACCGGCGACATCGAAGTATTCAATGCCATTTACTTTTAAAAGATGAATGCTTGTTTGATCCAATCCAAAACCGACTTCTTTAATAATAATGGGCAAATCGATAGCGGTACGAATTGCTTTAATTGAATCAAGCCAACGAAAGTCACGATCACCTTCAGGCATGGCAATTTCTTGTATTGTATTTAAATGGATCTGAAGCGCATCTGCATTTAATTCTTGGATAATTTGTTTAATTGCAGAGATTGGTGTTTCTGGATTAACATTAACAATTAGTACACCATCTGGATCTTCTGCTCTGGCAACCATAAAACTGTCTAGTTGATCAGTTTCCTTAGCTAAAATGCTGGCAGATCCCAAAGCTAGGGCAATATTTTGCTGCTGGGCAACCTGTCCCAATGCTTGATTAATTTGTTTAGAAGCAGCTGAGCCACCAGTCATAGCATTGATAAAAAAAGGCGCAGAAACATTTTTGCCAAACATTTCTGATCCCAGAATAGTTGGATCGACTTTTGTTTCAGGCAGAGCAGGGCGCAACAAATGCAGTTGATCAAAACTATTATATTTTTCTTTATTAAAAAACATCTGAGCTAACTTCAGATGTTCTTCTTTTCTTTCAGATCTAATCGACATAGAACTCTCCATCAATGAGCCATGATAATCTGGTGAACCTTAAAATTAAGAGGCATAATTCCATTATGGCGCCATTCGCTTTCAAGTGCTTCAACATCGGTATTAGTATCTGTAATCACAATGCCACAGTCACCATTACCAGCACCAGAAGTTTTAGCAGCTCCACCAAAATTTTCTGCAATTTTGATTAATTGCGATAAACGTGGAATTTCAATGGCAATTTGGTTAATTTTGGCAAAGTGCTGCAACAATTTACGGTTAGCCCGAATTTGTTGTTTGATTAAAGCAATATTGTTTGCTTCGAAACCTTGAACCATCTTTAAAACACAAGCTCTAGAAGCTGCTAAGAAATTTTTATATTCCATATTCAAAGCCGCCTTATTAGCGTTAGTTTCATCAACGAGGCGTGAAGTTGATGCTGGCTTTTGACTCCAACCAATCATCAGTTTCATATCTTTAGGAGGAGTTAGTAATTCAACTTTTAAGCCAGGCCAAGCTTCATTAACGACTTGAACTAAAGTCTTATTAGCTAATTCTTGCTTTAACCATTTTTTGTCAAAAGTTTGGTAAGCTAACCAGCCGCCATAGACACTAGCTGCAATGTCACCAGCTGAGCCATTTCCTTGAACTGAATAGTGTGAAATAGCCGATAATTTATAAACCAGTTCATTGCTCATTTTTACGCCATAAAAACGCAAGATAGCTTTAACTGTAGCTACTGTGACAGCTGCACTTGAACCTAAACCATATTTTTTACCATCTGCAGAATCTAAGTCTGAATTGACGTGTAAATCATAGACTTTCATCTTGATATTTTGCTCAATACAATATTGTTCAGTAAATGAAATAGCTGACAAAATATATTCAAAAGGGTTGTCACGATTATCGATTACCATTTTTGAGCCCTGACGAACCCAATGAATCGAATCCTGTGAGTATTGCTTGGAGTGAATTAAGCCAGTTGCCCCTTTACTCTTAGTGATTGACACACGTACAAATTGGTTAACTGCTACTAAAATAGCAGGACAATCTTGCTCTAATACTGCATATTCTCCGGCAATATATAACTTTCCGGGCGCTTTTTCTGTTATCAAAAGAACTAAATCCTCGAATCTAATTAACTTTTTTAATTACAACTAGTCCAAATAAGTAATTCCAGGACCAAAACTTGCATTCACTATATTAACATTATTAAATTCGGACGAAAAGCGTTGAATGATATCTTTGCTATTTCTTAATTGGCAAAGTACCTTAATATTTGGTCCTGCATCAATTGTATAGTAACATTCAATTCCTTCAGTACGAAGTTGTTCAACTAATTTAATAGCTTGAATGGTTTGCGGCTCAAAGTAAGTGAATTCAGGCTGTGCAGTTAAATTAATTGCATGCATTTCATTTGCATTTAACTCAGCTAACTGGCCTAGGGCAGTGAAATCATTACTTTTTATAGCTTTGATCATTTCATTTAATTCTGAATTGTTGCGTTCAAGCCAGGGCCTGAAAAATGGAGAAGATTGGGCATCTTTCATACCATAAGTCGAAGAAATCTTTTTTTGTTTGGTATTTAATTCAACTGCTAAAAGGTGAAGATCCATCGTTGGTGTTTCATCTAGTGCATATGCGTAAGATGTTTCGTCGCTATTACCTTTTTGCCAAACAGCAAAACCGCCATAAACGGAGCGGCTGGCAGAACCAGATCCAATCCTGGCTAAACGAGATAAATCTTCTAGATCAATGTTGATGTCATAGCATTGACAAAAAGCAGCAGCTAGTGCCGCAAAAGCAGAACTAGATGATGCTAATCCTGCAGAAGTAGGGACGTGATTGACAGATTTAACGATTAAATTGCCAGTGACGTGAAAACGAGCCTGCAATTTTTTTAGATAAGCAAAAACACGTTGACTAGCTGCAGCAGTTTGCTGTTGATTATTTAAGAAAAATTGATTTTCACCATCTGTTTTTTCAACGCTAGTATCAGTATAAAAAGCATCTAAAGTCATTGATAAACTAGACATTAAAGGAAGACGTAATTTGTCGTCAGCTTTGCCCCAGTACTTGATTAAAGCAATATTTGTATGTGCTCGTGCGGTTCTATTCATTAAATTTCCTCAATCCAGTAGTCACTAATTAAATCTTTACATTTAGCGGCAATTTCTTGGGCGACAGTTTCGTTATCGCACAAGGAAATAGTAATGCCGCCAAGACCTCCGCCTGATAATTTAAAGCCTAAAGCGTTATTTGACAAGGCAATTTTTTGCAGTTGGTCAATTTTATTTGTTGAAAGATCAAATGAGTGCAAAATTTCTTGTGCTTCATTAAAAATCTGTCCAACTGCTTGACGATCGTGCTTGATCCAAGCTTTTTTAGTAAGATCCGCTAATTCACCCAAGCGAGCTATTTTTTTCTTGGCATAGTCGGACTTTTCAAGCATTTTTTTAACTAAAAAAACAGCTTCCTTTGTATTGCCTAGTTGACCAGTATCCATGATTAACAGGGTAGCTCCTAATTTGGTTTGTAATATTTTAGGCCCCATTTTTTTATTAAAAAAAACTAGATAATCTGAATTAACAGTGGCTGCATCAAGACCAGAAGCTTTACCATGATTGATCATTTCAGCATGATTAGTTACAGTCATAATTTCTTTTTCAGTCATATTCAGCTGAAAGAATTGGTTCATTGCCTTAGTGGTACCTAATGCAACAGTAGCGCTTGAACCAAAACCACGTTCCATTGGAATTTCACCAGTGTATGTAATTTTAAGTGGATGGTTATTGCCAGCCTTTTTTTGCATATGTTTAACTACGTATTTTAGGCCATCATATTCTGCCGGTGCTTCAAATAATGGACCGTGGTAGCGAGCGGTATCCATCCACATTTGAGAAGCAGATTCAACAGTAGTTTTAATGTGTAAAGCCTTAATTGGCATAGCTAAAGCATCATATCCATAAACTACTGAATGCTCCCCAATAATAATTACCTTGCCATGAGCTAAATAGCTGCTTTTCATTTTTAATCATCCTTAAAATAGATTTATACAAAAGATTGCCCTTGCTATGATAAAATAAAAAGCAAGGAGTGCGAACAAATGATCAAAATTCTTACAGGACGACAAACCGACCCATTACAAGAAAAAATTCTGGAAGAAGCAGTTGAAAACTATCAGCAACACCCAGAACAAGAAACTTTTATCATCGTTCCTAATCATATTAAGTTTACCACAGAAGTTAGGGCAATTAACAAATTAGCAACAAGCAAACAACAAACTGAGACTGCAGTTAAAAATTTGCATGTTTTGTCTTTTTCGCGTTTAGCTTGGTTTTTCTTAAAAGATGCCGAACAAGGATTGCCTAATCAACTAGATGATGCAGCTAGTGCAATGCTCTTAGCTCATATTATTGAGAACAAAAAAGATGAATTGACTATTTTTGAAAATGTTAATGTTAATTCTGGATTAGTAAATCAGCTTTATCAGACAATTTTGCAAGTTTATGACGGAAATTTAGATTTAGACGAGATATCAGAGGATAATTTAGATCAAGAAACTAAAAATAAATTACATGATTTGCGGATTATCTATGATGCCTTTATTAAAGAAATTGCGGGTAAATTCTCTACTAAGAATGAGGTTCAGCTGCAACTAAATGAAATTTTAGCTAAAAGTAAAAATTTAAAGCAAGCCAGTTTTTATTTCTGTGATTTTTCACATTTTTCATTACAGGAAACACTAACGATTAAAATTTTGATGCGTAAAGCAAAAGATGTAATCCTTGCGTTTAAAACGCGCTTAGGTGAAATTAATTCTAGTGCGGAAGAAGGAGATTATGATTATGTAATCCAGCAAACTATTAAGCGCTTAACGCTGTTCTTACAAGAGAGAAAAATGGACTACATGACAGCAACTTTTCCGCTTAATTCGCGACCAAATGGTCGTGAAATATTAAATAATCTTTGGACGGAGACAATTCCTAAAGTTGACGAATTGAAGCAGGTACAATTAGTTAAAGCAGACTCTCGATATGCAGAGGCTTATTTTGTAGCGCGGACTATTTATCAACAGGTAGCACTAAGCAACTATCGCTATCATGATTTTTTGATTTTAGCTCCAAATTTAAAGGAATACGAAACTTATTTGACGCCAATTTTACGTCAAAATCAGATTCCATTTTTTAATGATTTACAACAGGAAATGAAGTATCATCCTCTGGTTGTTTTAATTGAAAGCTTATTTAACTTACATGAGAATCCGTTTCAAACACAAAATATGCTAGCCATCCTAAAGACACACTTGTTAATACCTTCTTGGTATAAGGAAGAGGCGGAGTATATTCATGATGTTGATGAACTAGAGAATTTTGTTCTGGCTCATGGTATTAATCATAATTTATGGAAAAAACACTTTGATAATTTTGTGAATGCTGAAGTGATCCGCTTAGACAAAATGGATGATGAAGTAGCTAAGATCGATCGTTTGCGCAGCTACTTGGTTGATAAGATTTCAACATTTTTCAAAATAATAGAGCAAGAAAAAGATAGTCAAAAGGCGTTAACGATATTTTTTGAGTTCTTAACTAAGAACGGAATTGCCGACCGATTAGAAAAATGGCGTGATGAGGCCAATGAAGCCGGTGATTTACAGCAGGCGCAGCAACCAGAGCAATTATGGGATTTATTAATGCAGCTGTTGCAAGACTATTTAGCAATTAATCCTGAAACTTTTGATTTAAATGAATTCTTTAATATGTTAATTAGCGCTTTCCGAGAAGCAAATTTTTCCCAAATTCCTTCAACACTTGATGCGGTAAACCTTTCTGAAATGGGGATGGTACAAACTAGCGGCTATAAGCAAGTGTTTATCATTGGCGCTACTGCTAATAATTTACCCCAAATTCAGAAAATGCCAGGTTTTTTAACTACTGAAAACTTGAATCAGCTACAAAATAGTTTTAATTCAGAATCTTACTTAGAAGATAGTCAACAGCTTAATAACTTAGACCAAAATTATCAGTTTGGTTTGTCGCTAGCTTTAGCACAAGATAGGGTATATGTATCTTATCCAGTGCTTAATGCTTCAAATGAAGAACTTGATCCTTCAATTTATTATCAACGTTTAAAGGATTATGGTGCTCAGCAATTTGTTCAACATGATTTGCCAGAAAAGATGCAGGATCTTTTGTCTTTCATTACTAACCCTGATGCAAGTTTAGGCTATTTAACCTATATGAATTCAATAAATTCAGGTCTTGCTGTGCAAGAGTTATTAAAAATCACACAGGAGCAACTACCTAAAAAAACGAAGACAGTGCTTGAAGCAAGTGATTTTGATAACCAGCCAGAAAATATTGGTCAGGACTTGGCTAGTCAATTGTATGGTCAAAACTTGAATTCATCTGTGTCACAACTGGAAACTTTTTATGAAAATTCATATGAATATTTCTTGAATTATGGGCTTAAGCTGCGGCGACGGTTTGAAAATGAATTTGATATTATTCAAGCTGGAAACTATTTTCACGAGACTTTTGACCGTTTAGTGAAAAAACTAAACAAGCAGCATACCGACTTAGCAGATTTAAGCAGCATAGAACTGGAACAAATGCTTAATTCGGTGCGAAATGTGATGAAGGATGAAGGAAAATATTCTCAATTAATGAATGATCCTTTTAATCAATATCTTTTCAAGTGTCTAGACCATACTACTTCTAAGGTAGCTCATAATTGGCGGCGCTCCTTGAAGGAAACCCCGTTACGGGCTAAGTATTCTGAATTAAGTTTTGGGTTAGGCGAAAAAATCAAAGGATTAAGCTTAGAAGTGCCAGATATATCAGGTCAACATAAAGTTGATTTGCGCGGTAAAATGGACCGGGTTGATTTGGCCAATTTCAATGATAAGGATCAAGTTTTAGCCCAGGTTATTGATTACAAGTCATCAGCTAAAAAATTTGATCTTGGGATGTTTTATAACGGAATTGCTTTACAGATGGTTTCTTATTTGGATGTTTTGACTAAAAATGATCAATTTTTTGCTGGAAAAGATCGTCTTTCATTATTGGGTGCTTTTTATCAAACTGTTACTAGACAATTAGAACGTTTGAATAGCAATAAACTAATTGATAGTAGTTTAAATTTGAAAAAGGGAGCAACTGATAGTAAACCCAAGCTGATGTATACTGGCTTAATCAGCAATGATCCAGAAATCTTAGTAGAAGCTGAGCCATTACTTGATGATCATCCTAGCTATTCTTCTGAACTGTATACTGGGGTTAAAACTAAGGCTAGAGGTGGCTTTAGCTTGCCACGTGACCGCAACTTTAGTGAGGAAGAAATTGAATTACTGCTAGAATACGATGAGTATCTTATTCGACAAGCATCAAGCCAAATTTTATCTGGAAAAATTGAACTTAATCCATATCGTTATGGCAAAGCGAAGAATGCCTTAACTTATTCTGATTATCGTGATGTCTTCTTTTTTGATGCGATGCTGCGTCAAAATCAATATCATGAAATAAACAATCTGAATAAAAAAGAATTAATTCTTAAAATCAAAGAGAAATTAGGAAAGGAACAATAAAATTGTCTCAATTTACTAAAGAGCAACAACAAGCAATTGATGATCGAGGTCATGATATTCTGGTTTCTGCTTCTGCAGGTAGTGGTAAGACAACTGTTCTTGTTGAGCGCGTTTTAAGGGAGATTCTTTCGGGAACCCAAGTTGATGAATTATTAGTAATTACATTTACCAAAGCAGCAGCTGAAGAAATGAAAACTAGAATTAAACAGGCATTATCAGCTGAATTAGCAAAGCCGGGATCTAATCGCAGATATTTACGTGAGCAGCTAAATCAAGTGGATACTGCTAATATTTCTACAATTGATGCATTTTGTCTAGAAGTAATCCATCGCTTTTATTACTCTGTAAACTTAGATCCAAGTTTTAGTATTCTAACTGATGATACTCAAGCTGCATTGTTAAAAGAACGTGCATTACGTGAAATTGAAGGGGAGTTTCTAGAAGAGAAAGACGTAAATTTTAGGCATTTTTATGATAACTTTGCAGGGGATCGAGATGCGGATAGCCCGCGCGACTTGTTGCTAGATTTGTATGATTTTGCCATGGCCAAACCTGAGTATCGCTCATGGTTAAAAAAATTGGTTGATGTTTACGTGGTTAATGGCAGTATCGTGGAATCTGATTTGTGGCAAAAACAGATTAAGCCATACTTGCTCACTAGTATTGGCGACTTACAAGGGAAAATTAATGATTATTTAGAAAATCCAGTAATAGAAACAAAAGAGCTAGCTAAGGCTAAGGAAGCTTTTACCTTGTTTGCACAAAATTTAGATCATTTTGTTTTTGCTTTAGAAAATGATGCAGACTACGATAAACAACGAGAACTATTACGTTCGTGTGTTTTTACAGCGAATTATCGTAAGTCAAGTAAATGGGATGAAGATGTTCTAAATTTTTATGAAGACCTACAAAAGTTAAAAGATGAAGCAAAAAATTTGGTTTTTGATACTTTTACTTCATTTTTTGCTGTTGATGAACAAGAACAAATTAAAGTCATGAAGCGCGGCCAAAAGATTGTTGCTGCAATTGCTAAATCCGAGCTAGCCTTGATTGATCGGTTTAATAAGCTGAAGCGCAGTGAAAATTTGCTTGACTATAGTGATATGGAACAATTGGCTTATCAGATTTTGAGTCAAGATACATCGAATTCTCAAATGGCTCGTGAATTTTATCAAAATAAATTCAAAGAGATTTTGATTGATGAATATCAGGATATTAATGCTTTGCAAGAAAATATCATCCAGCAAATCAAAAATAAAGATAAAAATACGCTTTTCATGGTTGGTGATGTAAAGCAGTCGATCTATGGCTTTAGACAAGCAGAGCCAAGCTTATTTTTAAAAAAATACCATGATTTTGCCAATGATGATAATAAACAAACCAAAAGAATTCTGTTGTCAGATAATTTCCGCTCTACTGAGCCGGTTACCAAAATTGTAAATCAAGTATTTAAAAGTGTGCTAAGTTCAGATTTTGGCGGGATTGACTATCAAAAAGAAGGACAATTGATTTTTGGTGCTAAGTATTATCCTGAAAACACTCCTAAAGCTAGTGAAGTAATTGTTCATGAAAAGAAAAATAGCAGTAATGAAGATGAAAATGAGATAGATTTTTCTGAAATTCAAATGGTTTTAGCACGTATTAAGCAACTAAAAGAAGAGCGTGTACAAATCTTTGATAGTAAAACAGGAATGAGAGAGTTACGTTACAGTGATATTGCTATCTTGACTAGAAGTCGTAGTGATAATTTGGAAATAATGCAGGAATTTGCTAAGCAGGATATACCATTATTTGTAACTGATGCGAAGAATTATTTTCAAACTTTTGAATTGACTGTTATGATGAACTACTTAAAGATCATTGATAATCCCGATCAGGATATTCCATTAGTTTCAGTTTTACGTTCGCCTTTGTTTAATTTTGGTGAAAAGGATTTAGCTAAAATTCGTATCAAGAGTAAGAACTCTACTTTCTATAGTGCATTGACTTCTTATGTAGGTGTAGGAGATGAATTAAGTACTCGAATCAAAGATTTTTTAAATCAACTAGCTGATTTGCGCAAGTTTGCCACGGCACATCGTATTTCTGAATTGATTTGGAGCATTTATGCTAGGACAAATTTATTAGAGATAATGACCGCACTACCTAATGGTGAACAGCGACGAGTTAATCTAGAAGCTTTATATGAACGTGCTGCTTCATATGAGAGTGCAGGGTTCAAGGGATTATACCAATTTATCAATTTTATTAATCGGATGCGGCAAAGTCAGAAGGACTTGGCACAGCCTTTATTAACTAAAGAAGCTGGTAATGCGGTCAGATTAATGACTATTCATGGTTCTAAGGGACTAGAATTTCCGATCGTGTTTTATGTGGGGATGCAGCATAAATATCAAATGCGTGATTTAAAAGGTAACTATGTGATTAGCTCAGATAGTATAGGAATTACGCTCCGTGAAGAACATTATCGGATTGACTCTTTAGTTAAAGCGATGGGAAATGTAACTAAAAAAAGGCAATTATTAGAAGAAGAAGCGCGAATTCTTTATGTAGCATTAACGCGGGCTAAGCAGAAATTAATTTTGGTTGGCGATGTTCCTAATCTGGATAAACGAGTTAAAGAATGGTCGACTGAACTAAATCAGATTGGTCAATTATCATTAGCAGATAAGTTATCTTCCACTAGTCCATTGAGTTTTATGGGACCTGCGTTGGCTTTAGATCGTCACCTAGCTGTGAAAATGTCTGATATTACTAATTCGTTGGATAAGAGTCAGTCGTTTTTGTATATTAATTATGAAAATGCTAACGGTGAACTACCTGATTATCAGAAAGCGGAGACAAGTAATGATAAAACGCAAAGTAACCTTTTAAATCAAACCACGAAACGGCTTTATCAATTTAATTATCCGTTTAAAGATGCTAGTGAAACTACAGCTTATCAGGCGGTATCTGAAATAAAAAAAGCATTCAACGATCCGATCGAGACCGAATTAGAGAATGCTCACTTATTGACATCGACTAATCGTTATTTACAACCGATTGATACTAAACCTAATTTCTTGTATCAAACTAAGTTTACTGGTGCAGAAATTGGAACTGCTACACACATGATTTTGCAGTATTATGATTATCAAGGCAATGGTGCTGAAGATCAACTAGAAGTAGAAATTCAAGAATTGATTAAGCAAAAGAAACTGAATCCAGAAATTGTTTCTAGTTTAAAGAAAGACCAAATTGAGTGGTTTGTTCATAGCAATTTTGCCGAGGAATTTTGGCAAAAGCCAGAGAATTTAAAGCGAGAAATAGATTTTTCTAGTTTAATCTCCGCTAAAACTTTGTTTAAAAACTTTTCAGATCCTAATGCCAAAATTTTGGTTCATGGTACAATTGATGGCTATTTTGTCAAAAATGATGGTATTATTTTGTTTGACTACAAAACTGACCACGTTGATCAATCGCATTTATCTGAATCAATTGAATTGATTAAAGAAAAATATACAGGTCAGCTTAGACTATATGAACAAGCTATCAATGAATTTAGTCAAAAAAAAGTTATTGGAAAATATTTAATTCTGCTTGATGCTAAACAAGCGGTTGAAGTGAAATAGAGGAAGGAGGAAATTATGGCAAAAAGTTTTACTAAAGATACATTTGCTGTAGTTGATCTAGAGACTACAGGAACGCAACGTGAGAATGGGCATCATATTATTCAGTTTGGGTGTGCTATTATTAAAAATCTCAAGGTAGTTAAAACTTATTCATTTTTGATCAATCCGCATCGTGAAATACCACAATCAGTTGTTAATTTAACCGGAATTAATGATCAAGATGTAGCAAAACAAAGAGATTTTGATTATTATGCACCCAAAATTACTAAAATTTTGCAAAATACTGTTTTCGTAGCTCATAATGTTGACTTTGATTTGCCTTTTTTGAATTATGAACTAGTGCAACATGGTTATGAGGCACTTACAAATAAAGCAATTGATACTGTAGAACTGGCTAAGATTGCTTTTCCGACTTTTCCATCTTATAAATTGAGTGATTTGACAACACAATTGGGGATTAAACATTTAGATCCACATAAGGCAGATTCTGATGCTTATGGGACTGCAGTTTTATTGCTTGAAATTTTTAATAAATTAGAAAGTCTACCTCAAGCTACACTGAATACCCTCAGTTCATTATCTCATGGGCTTATTCGGGATACATCTTGGGTGATTACAACGATTGCAGATAATTTACGTCAAGAAAAACGGCCTTTAGGTAAAGAATATATGCAAGTGCGTAATATTATTCTGCAAAAACAAAATGATAATTCTGAAGCACATGGTGGGAATGCTAAATTCCCAAAGACTGACTCAGAGAAACAAAAGCTATTTAAAGGTCATTTAAACTTTCGTAGAGCTCAAGTCGACCTAATTAATCATTTGCATCAGTTTATTAATGATCCAGATAAAAGGGCGATGCTAATTGAAGCACCTAACGGGACCGGGAAAACTTTTTCTTATCTTTTTGCTTATGCTTATCAGCTTTATTCTGGTAGAAAATTAGTTGTAGCTACACCAACTAAAGTGTTGCAAGAACAAGTGATTGAACATGAAATTCCGCAGTTATTTAAGGTGACTAAGTTGGATTTGACTGCAGAAGTAGTTAAGTCAAGTAGTCGTTACCTTGACCTTGACGGATTTGTACAGACGATTTTTCAAGGTACACCGAATAAGCAAACCTTGATATTACAGATGCAGATACTGGTTTGGCTGACTAAGACTAAAACTGGTGATTTAGATGAATTAAATTTAACTAACTATAATGCACCACTCTTTGCACAGATTCAACATCCAGGGGATGCAAGAGTAGGTAGCCGTTTTGCAGGGGTCGATTTTTGGAATTTAGCGCGTAAACGACAAGAAGAAGCGGATATATTGGTGACTAATCATGCTTATTTGGCTAACCACTATATGGATACAATTTGGGGTCAGAATCCGTATTTAGTCATTGATGAAGCTCATCGTTTCACAGACAATGTCGTAAGTTCGCGTAATGATTCTTTACGTTTTGAAGCTTTGTGGGGAGTTTTAAGTCATCTCCGTAATTTGCTTTATTTCTCAGATGAAAGTGTTGAAGCGCAATTTAATGATGATGTGCAGCTGAACCTTTTACTAAAGAAAATAGATCCTAAAATTTTGGAATTAATTCAGTTAATTAATGAATTACAAAAGCAACTTTATTTTCAAAGAGATAATGCTGTTAATCGGACAGTTTTAGCTAATGGTAATCTAGAACTTAGTTTTCAAGGAAAAAGTTTATTTGGCGGAAATAGCAAGTTTAAAGCGATTTTACCTAAGTTCCAACAAAAATTAGAAGAGGTTAGGGACTTAACTAATCAGGTTTTATTTGAATTATATAATGAACAAGAACGCATGCTGGCTAATGTTGAGGTATTAGTCAATGAGATTACGGAACAAATTGATCGCCTAGATTATTACTCTGAAAAGGGCTATCAATTGGCTGATTTGCTTTCTGATCAAAAAGGTTTAGAGCAAGATGGTTTTATTTTGATGATTACTAATCCTGATGATCCACTAAGTACCAATTTAGACTGGTTAATGCTTGATGCTGGTGAAGTATTAAAACAAATCTATAGTCGTTTTGACCATATTGCCTTCGTCAGTGCTACTTTAACCAGTAATCGAAATTTTGAATATGCAATCAACCAGTTAGCTTTAACAGAATTACATCCGGTTGAATATATTGGTAAAAGTACTTTTAATATAAAAAAGCATTTGCAGGTACTGGCAGTTAATAATATGCCTAGCCCTGATAGTGAAGAATTTGAAAAGACTATTGCACAAATTTTACTTAGTGACATTCAAGATAAGCACCATGCACTTGTTTTGATGACTAATTTAGAAAAAATTAAAACTGTTTTTACCATGATTATGAATGAGCCACAGCTAAAAGATTTTGAAATCTTGGCCCAGGGATTGTCTGGTTCCAATAACCGAATTGCTAAGAGGTTTGTAATTGCTAAAAAGTCAATTATAATTGGTGCTGATAGTTTTTGGGAGGGAATTGATTTTCATGATTGTGGGATTGATACTGTTTTTGCGGCAAAAATCCCGTTTGAATCTCCTGATCAACCTGAAGTTCGTTTAAGGCAGAAGAAATTGGAAGATCAGGGAATCGATTCTTTTACTAAAGATAGTTTACCAAGAGCTGTCATTCGTTTTAGACAAGGAATGGGCCGTTTAATTAGAGGAGAACAGGATCATGGTCAATTTGTAATTTTAGACCCAAGATTATGGACTAAAGATTATGGTCAAGAGTTCCTTCAAACGATTCCTGTCAAAGTTGAAAAGGTTACTAGAGAAGAATTAAAAAAGAAATTAGAAAATAAATAATTATGTTACAAGATGATACAAGACAAACAATCAAGTTTGTGAGTTGGGTAATTGGTTTGATAATAGTTGCCTTTCTAGCCAGCATTGCTATCTTTTATTATGCTGGATCTAGAAGTCGGGGCAATGATCAAAAAGTTACGCAATTAGCTACTAGTAAAACACCAATTAGAAAGATTCAAAACTATTATCATTTAGATCGCGGCACTAGCAGCTATGCTATAGCAGGCACCAATAATAAGGGAAAACAATATTACTTTATTTATTTGCCAAATTCTAAAAAGGCATATCTATATCCTGCGGCCAAAGGAATCACTGAATCTAAGATTAAAAATAAGTTTAAATCTATCCATACGGATGCTACAATAAATAATATTAATCTTGGTTGGTATAAGGGTGAGGCCGTTTGGGAAGTGGCCTACAAAAAACAAAACGGCAACCTAGGTTATACTTTATATGAATTCAAAAATGGAAATGATATCTCAGAAGTCGATAATTTGTAGAAACTTTGGTATTATGGAAATTGTATAATTGATAAAAAGGTGGATAGGAATTTATGACAGAATTGATTTCAATTAAAGATTCTTCTAAACATGTTGACGAAGAAGTTAAGATGCATGTTTGGTTAACAGATAAAAGATCAAGCGGAAAGATTATCTTTTTGCAATTACGTGATGGTACTGCATTCTTCCAAGGGGTAATTCGCAAGAATGATGTATCAGAAGAAGTGTTTGAAGCTGCTAAGGAATTACGTCAAGAAGCCAGCTTTTACATTACTGGTACTGTTCACAAGGATGAGCGTTCACACTTTGGCTATGAAATTCAAATTTCAGATTTAAAGGTAGTTTCAAATAATGAAGGCTATCCAATCACTAATAAGGAACACGGTGTTGATTTCTTACTTGATCACCGTCATTTGTGGTTAAGATCAAAGAAGCCATTTGCTATTATGCAAATTAGAAACACGATGTTTAAGGCTACAGTAGACTTCTTTGAAAAGGAAGGTTTCATCAAATTTGATGCGCCTATCTTTATGCACTCAGCTCCAGAGGGCACTACGCAATTATTCCATGTAGAATACTTTGATCATGATGCATACCTTTCACAATCAGGTCAATTGTATGGTGAAGCAGGTGCAATGGCTTATGGTAAGATCTTTACTTTTGGCCCAACCTTTAGAGCTGAAGAATCAAAGGGTCGTCGTCACATGACTGAATTCTGGATGATGGAACCAGAAATGGCTTGGATGCATCAAGATGAATCGTTAGATATTCAAGAAAGATATCTTGCCTACATGGTGAAGCAAGTTCTAGAAAATAATGAATATGAACTTAAGATTCTTGGTAGAGATCCTGAAAAACTTCGCCCAACTACTGAAGGTAACTTCGTTCGTCTTCCATACGATGATGCAATTAAAATGCTTCAAGATGCTGGACGTGATATTAAGTGGGGCGATGACTTTGGTGCTCCAGATGAAGGCTATATTTCAGAACAATATGATCGTCCAGTCTTCATTGTCAACTATCCAACCTCAATTAAGCCATTCTATATGAAGAAGAATCCTGATAATCCTAAGGAATACTTATGTGCTGATGTAATTGCACCAGAAGGTTATGGTGAAATTTTTGGTGGCTCAGAACGTGAAGGAAATTACGAAATCCTTAAGCAACAAATTCTTGACGCTGGTTTGAATTTGGAGGACTACCAATGGTACCTTGACTTACGTAAATTTGGTGGAGTTCCTCACTCAGGTTTCGGTATGGGCTTTGAACGTACTATTGCTTGGGTTTGTCACCTTGACCACATTCGTGAAGCAATTCCGTTCCCAAGATTGATTAACAGAATGCAACCTTAATTTGGTTAATAATTAAATATTGATACACAAAGTTGGACTAGTTATTAGTTCAACTTTTGTTTTTGAAAGGAAATTATTTTGGAATTTAATGATTATCGGGCATTAGGCTTTACAACCTTACAAAATGGATTGATCGCTTACTACCCTCAATTAGGCATTAGTGATGCTGAACTAATTTTGATAATCCAATTGGAAGCATTTAGCCAACGAGGTGAGAGTTTTCCATCTAATGAAAAGATTGCTGCTAATACTAATTTATCGGTTAGTGATGTGGGTAATCTTATTCAGCGGCTAATTGAACGAAATTATTTAACTATTGAACAAATGACTGATAGTCAGGATAAAATTGGTAATAAATATAGTCTCAATAAGTTGTATAATGCACTTGATCACTATATTGATCAAAACGTCTTGATCAAAGATAAGAAAAAAGATAAAACTGTTTCAGTTGCTAATAATTTAGAAAATAATCCGTTAAATTATTTGTCACGAAAAGTAGAAGTTGAATTTGGTCGCTATCTGAGTCCAATTGAACGAGAAGAGATTGCGCAATGGTTAAGTGTGGATCACTATGCTCCTGAATTAATTGAACTTGCTTTGCGAGAGGCTGTATTGTCTCAGGCATATTCTTTAAAGTATATTGATCGTGTTTTACTTAATTGGCAAAGGCATAGTCTGAAAACAACTGATGAAGTTGAGAGATTTTTGAAAAGGAATCGATAAAAATGACAGAAGATTTATTGAGTGATGAAGAAGCACGTAGAGTTTTGAAAAAAATTTTAGCATTGTATCCTGACGCACAAGGTGAATTGCAATGGGATACTAACTTTCATTTACTTTGTGCGGTTATGTTGAGCGCACAAACGACTGATAAGATGGTTAATCGTGTTATGCCTAGTTTTAGTAAAATGTTCCCAACCCCAGAAGTAGTAGCAAAAGCTCCAATTGAAGAGATTGAGCATGAGATAAAAACTATTGGTCTATTTCGTTCAAAAGCTAAACATTTAAAGGCCACTGCGCAAATTTTGGTCGACAAATATAATGGACAGGTTCCTAAGGATAAAAAGTTATTGATGACCTTACCAGGGGTGGGAGAGAAAACTGCTAACGTTGTTTTGGCTGAAGGCTATGGTGTGCCAGCTATTGCTGTTGATACTCATGTGTCACGGATTTCTAAAAAGTTCCATATTGTAGATGACAAAGCTACTCCACATGAAGTAGAGAAGCGATTAGAAGCAATTTTACCTAAAAGTGAATGGATAAAAACGCACCATGCGATGATTCTATTTGGTCGTTATACAATGCCAGCTCGAGCTAAAGGCGATCCGTATTCTTATTTAAATTCCGAAAAGTAAAGCCGAAATAAATTCGGCTTTTTTTATTGAATAATTTTATATAATCTGTTGTTACTAAATTTTAATTTTACAATTTCAGGCCTCAACTACGTTTCGGCCAAAATAAAAACAGATAACAAAACGCTATCTGTTAATAAATATATTTAATTATTGCCTAGTCATTATCCGAATCATCATTACGTTCATGTGATTCTTCCTCAGGTTTTCTCGTTGATGAACTTTGTTGTGTTGAAGAAGATTGTGTTCTTCTTTGAGAGGAAGAGGCTCGCTGACTGCTATTGGATTGAGATGATGAGCCATTTTCACGACTTGATGATGATTGAGTAACTGCAGTTCTAGAAGATGAAGGAGTAGTTCCAGTATTATCGCTTGAAGTATCAGTTTCTTCGTCGTCTTCATCATAACTTGCTGCACTATTACCAATTCCGGCTGGGGCATGGCCTCGAACAAATAATTGCCAAGTGCCGCCACTAGTTGCTAATTCTGGAGGATTAGAGTTATTTACAATTTTCGCTCTTACAACTGAGCTAGGCTGTTTCCAGTCTAGGTTAGGCTTATTGTTCATTAGGTAGGTCATCATACTCTTATACATTAGCTGTGCAGATTGTTGACCTATTCCAGAAATAGTACCGTCCTTTAAATTATCGTAACCAGTCCAAACACCCATAACATATGATCTGGTATAACCAACGAACCATGAATCTTTTGGAGTTGAATTATAGCTTGGGTACTTAGCTAGATCTTCATCAGAGTATTTAACAGTACCGGTTTTACCAGCTTGATAAAGATCTGCAATTTTTGCATTAGTACCAGAGCCTCGTTTGATTACGCCTTTAAGCATATCGGTAATCATATAGGCAGTTGATTTCTTCATTACACGTACACCATTTGAATCATAATTTCTGGTTAATCCATCTGGTGTTTCAATCTTAGAAACAAATTGCGGCTTGTGGTATACGCCCATGGTGGCAAAAGCACTATAAGCACCAGTCATTTGTAAACTAGACGCATTAGCGCCAATTGCTACTGATAAACCAGATTTTGGTGAAACATTAACGCCCATTCGGCGAGCAAAAGCTGAAGCCCGTTTTACTCCAACTTCAGCAAGAGTTTTAACAGCTGGAACATTACGTGACTGCTCCAATGCATGTCGCATAGTCATCATCCCGTCGTATTTGTTGTCCCAGTCATATAATTGGATATTGGTACCAGGATAAACATACTTACTGTCATCAAACATTTTTGCTGTTGACCAATTCAAGTATTGAATAGCAGGTGCATAGTCAAGTACTGGCTTAATTGACGAACCGGTAGAGCGTACAGTTTGAACAGCCCGGTCTAATCCTAATTGAACAGAAGGTAAGTGACGTCCACCTAAGATTGCAACAACATGACCATTGTTTGGATCAACTACAGTTGCACCAATTTGCATTTTATTGTTTGTAAAAGGTACAGAACCGTTGTTAGCTAACTCGTACAGCTTGTTTTGAGCTTTTTGATCGATATTAATAGTAATCTTTAAATTATCGTGATATGGATCAAAGCCTTTGCTCTTAACTTCAGAAATTACCTCTTTAATGTATGGATCATCAATTTTTCTAAGCTTAGACTCGTTATTATTTCGATGTGATTTAAGTCCCTTACTAATTGGTTCAGCAACTGCTTGATTGTACTCAGCTTTAGTAATTTTGTCATTTTGTAGCATAGTCTTTAAAACAATATCACGCCGGTATTTGGCCTTTTGCGGATAAAGATATGGATCATATGCAACAGGTGCATTCGGCATCCCTGCAATCAATGCAGTTTGTGCCAAATCTAACTTACTTAGTGGCTTACCATAGTAGTAGTTAGAAGCAGTACCCATGCCATAATTTCCATAGTTCATAAAGACTTTATTAATATAAAATTCTAAGATTTGGTCTTTACTGAATTCATGTTGGACTTTCATAGCTAACCAAGCTTCTTGAGCTTTTCTCTTCAGAGTACGTTGAGAAGCGGCAGTAGAGAAGACCGTTAGCTTAACTAACTGCTGGGTTATAGTAGAACCACCTGCAGCAATACTATTACTTTTGGCATTAGTTAACATAGAACCAATAATTCTAATTGGGTCAACGCCTAACTTATCTTTGTAAAAACGTTTGTCTTCTACTGAAACTACAGCATCTTTTAATTGCTGAGGAATGTCTTTATTTTTAACATAAATTCTTTTTTCAGAACCAAGTGATAGTAAAAACTTACCATTATTAGTATATAGACTTGAAGATTTACCACTCTGCAATTGGTCCTGACTAATGTTAGGAGCATCTTTGGCATAAAAAGCAAAAAGCCCGATTCCAGAGATTACTATTAAAAATATCAGCAAAAAGATCCATTTAATGATTCTAATCCATAAGTGGCCACTACTTGGCCTTCGACCATGATAGTCTCTTCGTGATTCTCGTTTCATATTATTGTTATTATCTGCCATGATTATCTTTTCCTATCTGCAATGAATTTATCTACCGCCTTAAGATAAGGCAGTGTAGGACGAAAGCCACTTTTGATTTCAAAAGAATTGTTTTCAATTTCTTTTAAAGTCATTGAGCTTTTATCTTTTTTTCGCCAAGCTCGAATTACAAAACTAGCTGGAGTAACAAAGTAGCGCTCTAAGCTAGCGAACCTAATAATTGTAAAACAAATTCCTTGTTGTTTTAAGCATTCGTCCAAGTGAAAAATTTGGTGTTCATGAAAGTTTTTTAATGGGAAGTTAGTTTTATTCCGTGTTTCTTTTGCCTCAAAATCGAGATAGTACCCTTTATAAACACCATTATAGTCAGTTGTTGAAGCTTGCCTAAAGTAAGCTTCACGAATGACCGCCTTAGAACGTTTGGGATAATCAACTTTAACAATTTGAATTGGGGTTGGCTTTTTATGAACAACTGCAATTTCTTCCATTAAATAATATTTATTAGATTCATTGATTTGTTGCTCAAGTGTCATCCCACGATCAGAAAAGTTAACACCTTTTTTATGATGATATGATCGGTGAACTGGATGTTCATCTTTTTTAGTTACAGGTTTTCTAAATGCGGCTAAACTACCGCTAGGATATTTGACCATTGTCCTCACTCCTGTTAGCATTATAGCAATAAAGACTACATTTTTGAACATAAAGGGGGGGCTTAAACAAATGCAGCGTTTATGGGTGACTGGCTATCGCAGCTATGAATTAAATGTTTTTGGCGATCGTGATCCCAAGATAACTGTCATTAAATATGCCCTAAAAAATTACCTGACAAGTCTACTGGATGATGGGCAATTGGACTGGATTATTACTGGAGCTAACCTCGGTGTCGAACAGTGGACAGCTGAGGTTGGACTTGAATTAGGAGAAAAATATCCGGTAAGAACATCAATAATGATTCCATATGAAGAATTTGCTAATCGATGGAATGATAGTAACAAAGCTAAATTCTTAAATTTGAAGGAAAAAGTGGACTTTTTTGCTTCAACTTCTAATACCCCTTATCAAAGTCCACTTCAATTACGTAATTATCAAAATTTTATGATTCAGCATACTGATCGAGCATTGATGATCTATGATTCAGAGCACCCAGGTAAACCTAAATATGATTATAATTTAATCCAAAAATACCAGGAAACTAAAGAATATCCATTAGATTTAATTGATTTTTATGATTTACAAGATGCAGCTGAAGAATACCAAGAAAATCATCAAATAAATCATTTTTCTGAATAATATGGTAAAAATTTTATTAAAGTCTGTTTCTTTATTTTCAGTCAGCGTTGTTTTTGCTAAAATAGGGTGGAATGTAAAGGAGTTGTCAGTAAGATGGCAAATTTAAATGATATAAAATTATCAGGACAAGATATATTAAAGAAACAATTCAAAAGTAAAGTAAAGGGATATGATCCCGATGAAGTTGATGCATACTTAGATGAAGTAATTTCTGATTATACTACTTTTCAACAAATTATCGAAGATTTGTATGGTCAGATCGGTACGCTCCAACGTCAATTAATGGATGAAAAGCAAAAAGCAAAGAAAACAGTTGAGGCTGAAGAAGAAAAGGTTAAGACTTATATGCCAACGCATAGAAGAAGTGCGCCTGTGAAGTTTGCAGAAGATGCAGATGATACTCAAGGTGAAATTTCGACTAATATGGCTATTATTCAACGGATTTCAACTTTGGAAAGAAAAGTTTATAATCTAGAACAACACGTTTATGGATTAAAGCATTAATTTTTGCTATAATGATTAACAGTGTGAATTTTGAGTAGGCGCGGCTAGCTTATGTTAGCTGAGGAAAGTCCACGCACACACAGACTGCGATGTTTGTAGTGATCGTATTCAGCCTAACAAGCTGGAGGGGGACGTTAGTCTTCACGGCGGAAAAAGTGCTAAATCTTCGGACATGCATTACTATCCTGAAAAGTGCCACAGTGACGAAGCAAGGTCAGAAATGGCTTTGGTGGAACGAGGTAAACCCTGCGAGTGTGAAACCCAAATTTGGTGGGGGAGTTTCGGCCTAAGGAAATGAACTAAAGGTCGGATTATTGCTTTAAGCAGTAAAGATAGATGACTACTGAAGGTAATCTTTGCCAGAGATTATTGGAACAAAACGTGGCTTATAGAAATTCACACAGGCAGAGTTGGGCTTTTAGGTCCAGCTCTTTTTTATTTTGAAAATGAAAGAGTAATAATGAAAGAATACCAACTTTACGCAACTATGGGCGCTGGTTTTGAAAGTGTCGTTAATAAAGAATTACAGTCTATGGGGTATAAGACCCGTGTTGAAAATGGTCGTGTCTTTTTTAAGGGTGGTCAAGAAGATATAGTTAGAACTAATCTTTGGCTGAGAACAGCTGACCGAATTAAAATTTTGCTAAAAGAGTTTAGAGCAACAGATTTTGATACCTTATTTAATGAGATTTATGATTTTGATTGGGCTGAATTATTGCCTGTTGACGCTAAGTTTCCTGTTCAAGGTAGAGCTGTAAAATCCAAATTGCACTCTGAACCAGATGTACAGTCAATTGTAAAAAAGGCAATTGTTAATAAGATGGTTGACCAGTACCATCGTCGTGGCTTTTTGCCAGAAACTGGTAATGAATATCCCTTAGATATTCATATTTATAAAAATGTAGCTCGAATTTCGCTAGATACTACAGGCGCTAGTTTGTTTAAACGTGGCTATCGAGTAGAGCATGGTGGAGCCCCTATGAAAGAAAATTTTGCGGCCGGGCTATTAAAACTAACTCCATATAATGGTACTCACCCCTTAATTGATCCTATGACTGGTTCAGGAACTTTAGCTATTGAGGCAGCATTAATTGCTAAAAATATAGCACCAGGAACCTGGCGTAAATTTGCCTTTGATGGTTTTGACTGGTTTAACCCTAAACTACATAATGAAGTATTGGCAAAGGCTAAGAGTGAAGTTAAGTCGCTTGAAGCACCAATTTGGGCTAGTGATATTGATCAGTCTGTTCTTGAAGTAGCTAAATTAAATGCTCACAATGCAGGTGTATTGCAAGATATTCGCTTTAAACAAATCGCAGTTAAAGACTTTACTACTGATCTAGAAAATGGAATTATAATTGCGAACCCACCTTATGGTAAGCGATTGAAGGATCGTGAGTCGGCAGAAGAGCTGTATCGCCAAATGGGAGAAGTACTTAGACCGCTTAGTTCGTTCAGTCAGTATTACTTAACTGCAGATCCTAACTTTGAAAAATGTTTTGGTGCAAAGGCTACTAAGAAGCGCAAACTATTTAACGGAAATTTGCGGGTTGATTTCTATCAGTATTGGGCTAACAGAAGGTAAGAAATGATTACAAAAGAGCTTAACACAGAATTTTGGGTGATCTCGGATACGCACCTAATCGCAGATAGTTTACATGATGAAGGACAAGCCTTTTCACGCATGCAAAAAACTAGTCAAGGTAAGGATTTGTATTATCAAGAAATAGCCCTTTCTGCTTTTATGCGAATGGCACAAAGAAAAAAGCCTGCCGCAATTATTGTAACTGGTGATGTGACATTTAACGGTGAACGAGTTTCTGCTGAGAAATTTGCTCAAATTTTTAAGCCGTTGAAAGAAACTAAAGTGTTAGTTTTACCTGGAAATCACGACATTTTTGATGGGTGGGCTAGAGAATTTCGTGGTAAAAAACAGTTCTATGCTGGTGAAATTAGCCCAATGTTTTGGCGCTCGATCTTTGATAAATCATATCGTGAGGCCTTAGATGAAGACGATAATTCATTGGCTTACAGTGTCCAACTGAATCCGCAATATCTTTTAGTTTTAGCGGATTCAAATATTTATGGAAAAGAAGAGACAACAGAAGCACCGCACACTCACGGCGAAATTGGAAAAGTACAATTAAAATGGATTGAAAAACAATTTCGTTATGCGCAGGAACATCAGTTACGTCCGGTTTTATTTATGCATCATAATTTATATGCACATAATCCAGCAGTTAACAAGGGCTATGTAGTTGATGACGCTGTTGAGCTACGACGTTTGTGTGCGCGCTACAACGTGAAATTAGCTTTTTCTGGTCATATTCATGCTCAAAATATTATGGGACCACAAGACATGACGCCTACAACTGAGATCGTTACATCAAGTTTTTGTTCTAATGATCAAGGCTATGGAGTAGTGCGAGTTCATTCACGGCACATTACATATGTGCGGCGTAATTTTGATATGACAAGATATTTAACGGATGAGGAAAAGGAAAATTATACTTTAGTTCATTATCATAAGTATTTAAAAGATCTACAGCTTGGTAGTATTTCTGCGGATATGATGCAAAGTGAATTAAATCAGTATCACGAAGACATCGAGTTAGTTAGGGCGATGGGGAATTTGTTTGGCTGGATGAACTATCATTTCTTTAATGGTCATAATCATATAAAGGCTAGCGAGTTGAATAAAATCCATGCTTCTAAAGAATATCAAGTTTTGATTAAGCACCATCCTGAGTATCGGTTATATCTAAAGACGCTGTACGACACAAGTGATCACTCTAATTTACAAGTGAAGATACGATACTAAACAAATTTTAGTATAATGGATATTGATTCTAAAGAAAGCGGACATGATTATGTTAAAAGATGAAACAAAATTTGATCAATTAGGGCAAAAGCTTTTTATGAAAGGTGTTTTGCAAGACTTCGAAAAGAAAAATGGTCCAATTAAGGGCAGAATGATGGTTACAGAAGGAAAGATTCCGCCGGAAATGTTAACTAAGCTGCAATCTGAATTGATGAATAGTAGTAATTGGATTGTAGTTGAAGGTAGTTTTGATTTTTATAATTATACTGTCGGCATGATTGTAGATTTGACTACAGGTAAGCCATTAGCAAATGGATGGTTGGTACCACAATTGGGTCACCCAGGGATGCAACCTGCAGAGAAATGGCAAGAATTTTTGATTGAAAAAGTCGTTGATGCAATCGATGAAAAAGGTAAGATTAATTTGCCGCTATATGTTTGGATTTCAGATCGTAGTGATTTGACCAAGACTGATCAAGATTTATAAAAATATTTTTAATTATGTAAAGCTTAAACAAAAAGGTAGGTCAATTTTGACCTACCTTTTTTAGGATTTATTTATGAGTATTAAGAAGTTATTGAATTAAGTAAGTAGATATTATTTAACCAGTTTAATTTTCAAAGTGAGCTAGTTATTAATTGCCTGAGCAGATTTTTGAGCATCCCACCAATCGGGTAAATCACACAATAACTTATTTAATGTATTATTGCGGTGCGAAATTGAGTTTCTCTCATTGAGATTCATTTCTGCAAAGGTTTTTCCTAGTTCTGGAACTACGAATAAAGCATCGTAACCATAGTTACTGCTACCATGTGGATACTTAGCAATTAATCCACTGATTCTACCAGCACTAACAATATCATTGCTTTCTTGACCTGGCCAAGTAAAGACAAAGGTAGTGTAGTAGCTAGCTGTCCTTTTTTCACTAGAAACTCCACCTAAATAGCCTAATAATTTAGCTTTATCATCTTGACCATTATGGTGGTAAGGCAAGATTCCTAAAGAGTTAAGTAGATAATCAACACTTAGACCTGAGCTTTCTGATAATGTAGGCAAATTGGTAAATTCAGCTAAACGATGTGCTGTAGCTCTAGCATTACTTAAAAATGTTGCCTCAGAATATGACTTTTGTGGTGCATAATCTACTTCAGCTAAACCAACTACTTTGATAGGAAGACTAAGCTGGTTAAGTTTATCTTGTAATTCATTAATTTTATTTTGGTCATATGTTGTAAATAATAAACTATCCATTATTTTCCCCATGCTTTCAAAAATAGATATACCATTTATAGTGTATCCGCTTTCATATATTGCACAGTCATTGTCTTATCTTTGTGAAGTAAAGTCAAGCATAGATAATAGCTTTTATCAAAAAGTCCATATACTTCAGGTTTTTAAACTGAATAATGTTATTTTTAATGACTAAGATTGTGAAAATTATAATATGAATTCATTTCAATTTATATTACTTTTATATTTATACCAATCTTGTATAACCTTTTGATATATAATTTCTCTGAGGTTGTTTTTTTATATGAAAAAACGAAATACATTTATCACACTAAACTTGTATCAAATTACACAAGATAGAGTGATTAATCAATTAATAAAAAAATAAAATTGTATTTTAATAAAAAGGCGGATTGTAAAATCAAATTGAACACTTCGTTCAAATATTAAAAAAAGTCCATT
>NZ_PCZI01000022.1:0-33813 GCF_002554085.1 Lactobacillus sp. UMNPBX1 | reverse complement strand
CTTGTAAATGGTGAGAAAAACGCTTAAGCTTGAGATAGTTCAATTAGATCAGACTCTTTTCTATTTAAATTACTTACAACTTGAGTCTAGTCTAATTGGACTTTTTTATTAACTAAAACGATTTAACTAGCACCACGCGTACTACAAGCTAATTAACTAATTATGTCAACAGCTAAAAGCTAAAAAAGCTAACTTTTTTCGAACAAATATTCATGAAAGGCTTGGTATGATTGAGTTAGAGCGCACAAAAGAATTAGCAAAAAAATACAAAATGAATCTCCGTGAAGTAAATGACAAGGCAGGTTTAGGTAGAAATTCCATCTATAATTGGAAGAATCAAAGACCGGGAATTGATGCACTTAATGCAGTCGCAGATGTACTACATACGTCAGCCGATTATTTAAGTGGTAAGACAAACAATCCTAGCCCATCACCTAAAGGTGATGAAACTGGTGGTATTTCTATTGATGGTGAAGTACCATATTTCTATCATGGCTACACTATTCCAGAAGACTACCTGAACATAGTTCGTCAACTTATGGAACGTGATATCAAAAAAGGACTTATTAAACGACATGACAACAGCAGATCAGAATAAACAAAAACTCATAGACTGGTTATTAGCCTATGCTAAAAAACGTGATATTATGGTTGAATTAGTTGAAGTAAATCCAACTTACCCATCCATTTCTTTAAAGAACTATAGATTCGCTGCCATTAATACTAATTGGCATCATCAAGAAGAAGTACCATTTTCAATAGGTCATGAGATTGGTCACATTATGCTGACTAATGGTGAAGTAGATTCTCGTCAATATATCACTTTTACAGAACAGAGTTCCGAAGAAAGTCCAGCAGACATCTTTTCAATAAAGCTAATCTATAATTACTCCTGCAAAATGGGTGACTGCTTCGAAGATCCAGGTTTATTTATGCAAGCATACGGGATACCAAATCGAGTAGCTGATGCAACTAAAGAGATATTTAAGCGAGCAGCTTAACCATCAACTTCTATATTTATTTGATTACTAAAAGTTTTAGCATTAGTTTTTACACTACTTAAAATCCAATTAAACAAAAAATCGCTACTCAATTGAGTAACGATTTTTTCTATCCATCCAGTTCAACGCCTTGCAAGTCCTTCATCTTGCTATAAACTGCGCCACGTTGACTTGAATCAAACTCTAGAATAAGCATATCGCCACCGCGAATAATTGTCTGTCCATTAGGAATAATTTCATCCCCATCACGGTGAATAGTTCTCACCCTAGTATCAACCGGCCATTGAACCTCAGAAATAGTTTTATCAACTAGTCTACTGCTCTCATAGACCGGCAGAGCCATTGTATCAGCCTGACCAGTATAGTTAGCCTTATGGTCACTACTCTTGTCCATAGCGGCTGCTAGCAGCCCGTAGATAGGCTTACCGCCAAGAAGTTCATCAACTAATAACGCAATGAAGGCCACCACAGCTAATGGCATCAAGTGAAGCAAGGACCCTACCATCTCAGTAATTAAGATAATCGCCGTAAATGGTGCACGAATGATTGCTGCAAAATATCCTGCCATTGAAAAAATCACTAGGTTAACTACTAAACGCTGCGGTAACAAGCCTAACTGTACCATCATCAGTCCATAAGTTGCACCAATCAAAGCGCCCATTGTCAAAATTGGCAGGAAGATACCACTGGGAAGACCTGAATCATAAGCAACAATGGAGAAAACAATTCTCATGACATAAAAGAATGCCAAAAGGCCGACTAGCCCCCAACCAGTTTTAGTAATCATGTTAGGTAAAGATAAGATTAATCGATTACCTGGACCCGTAATCAGTGGCCAAAAGTAAGCGATCGGAATCAAAATTGCCAAGGGGATCAAACCATGAAGCCAACGGGGCAAAAAGGTGATTTTAGCATAGACCTTCTTTAAACTAAATAAACCAACTTTATATAAATGACCCAATAAGCCTAATAAAATCCCTAAGATAAGCAAGTGCCAGTACAACGAAATCGGAAATGAATAGTTATATTGAATTGCTAGGGCGTGACGAATGCCAAACAAGTTTGAAACGACAAAATTTGAAGCAATTGCGCCAGCTAAAGCATTCATCCAAACTAATGGTGAAAAGTTATGGAATACTTCTTCTAAGACAAACAAGGCACCACTCAAAGGAGCGCCAAAAGCGGCAGACAAACCACTTGAAGCCCCTGTTGCAAGCAGAATTCTAGTTTTTAATTTGTTCTGCTTGCATCCCTGAGCAACACCTTGACCAATTGTCGAGCCCAGCTGCAATGATGGTCCTTCTGGTCCTAGGAATAGCCCTGTGCCGATAACCAAGATACCACCGATTAATTTCCGCCATAAAATTGGAAACCATTGTAGTGATAGCTTCCCTTGCAGTTGCAATTTTACTTCTGGAATACCAGAACCACCAACATGGGGATATTGTTTAACAAAATAACCAGCAATTACCGCTACCGCAATAAAGCCAATGATAATCGCAATAAACCACAACGGATTCTGGTGCGCTAATTGAAACAAGTATAACCAAAAACCAGATGTCTTTTCGATTCCAAATCTAAATAAACCAACTACTACGCCGGTACATATTCCGACAAGTAGTGCTTGGAGCAACAGTTTAATATTAGTTCTGTTTGCCTCGTCTTTCATTACTTTCTCCCTCACAATAAAAAAAACGTGTCACAAACTATTGTACAACAAAAAGCCAGCTAGAAATGTTCTAACTGACTTTTTTGTTTCATGTGAAACTAATTATTTTTCTTCATACCATTCGGTGTGGAAGACGCCTTCACGATCATTTCTAAGGTAAGTGTGCGCACCGAAGTAGTCACGTTGGCCTTGGATCATATTAGCTGGCAAGTTTGGATTAAAGATTGATTCCAACCAGTTAAGAGCTGCGCTCAAAGTTGGAGTTGGCACACCACACTTAGTAGCAAATTCAACTGACTTACGCAAAGCTGGCAAGTTTTCCTTCATCAAGCCGCGGAAATAATCGTCTTGGAATAGGTTCATTAGCTTGCCGTTCTTGTCATAGGCTTTTTCAATATCCTTAAGCATTGCGGAACGAATGATACAACCTGCTTCCCAATCTTGAGCAATTGACTTGTATCTTAAGTCCCAATCATAAGCTTCAGCAGCCATTGTCAATTGTTGGAAACCTTGAGCATAGGCAACAGCTTGGGCTAATTGCAATGATTTTTCGAATACGTCAACCATATCATCAGGAATTTCACCATTGTATTCAAACTTAGTTGGTTTAACGCCCTTTTCAATTGTCAAGTGTGCTTGCTTACTCATGAAACGTGCCATTACAGCCTCGGCTACCACCGTTACAGGAGCGCCAAGTGCAACACCATCTTCGAGCATCCAGTTACCAGTACCTTTGTATGAAGCAACGTTCAAAATGTGATCGATTACGTGATCTGGCGTTAAATCATCTTTTTGTGCCAAAACCTTTGAAGTGATTTCGCTAAGATATGCTTCTACCTTACCATGATTCCATTTATCAAAAATTTCTGACATTTCATCATCGCTCTTGTGAGCAACGTCACGGAGTAAGTTGTAAACTTCTGAAAATTCCTGCATAATACCGTATTCGATACCATTGTGCACCATTTTGACATAGTGACCAGCACCTTCAGGTCCCATGTAGTAGACACATGGCTTGCCTTCAGTATTCTTAGCGGCAATAGCTTCAAGAATTGGAGCAACTTCCTTATAGGCTGGTTCATCACCACCTGGCATCAAAGCTGGACCATTCAAGGCACCCTCTTCACCACCGGAAACACCCATACCGATAAAGTGAATGCCGTGCTTTTCCATTTCGTGGAAACGACGGTTAGTATCGTGATAATTTGAGTTACCACCATCGATTAAAATATCGCCTTTATCCAAAAGCGGCAGCAATTTTTGCAAAGTTTGGTCCACTGGATCGCCTGCCATAATTTGAATCAAAATCTTGCGTGGCTTTTCAAGTGAGTTTACGAACTCTTCCCAGGTGTAGCAAGGCTTTAATTTATCATCTTCATATTTTGCGAAAGCATCAACTTCTGGCTTGTCGATTGAGAAACCTGAAACGGAAAAGCCGTGGTTTCTAACATTTAAAGCAAGGTTTTTGCCCATAACAGACAAACCAATAACGCCGAATTGTTGCATGTTTAATAATTCCTCCATTAATCAAAGTTCATCAAGTATTATTATACGTTCATGCACGCAAAAAAGCGAAGCCAAAAGGTTCCGCTTTTTAAAATCTAGTTAATAATTTTTTTGTTATTGGGTAAAAGTGTTTCACACACTGCTCGATAATATTTCCTAGGAAATATTACTTTTATTGATCAATACCCCAAAGTAAAATGTTAAATGCTAATGGTAATGTATCCATCCTTTTTAGCCTGTTTTAAAGATGCTAGAACAAATTTACGTTGTTGACCCTTTAGCTTTTTGGCTGCTTTAACAGCTAAATTAAAGTCATACTCGTTTTTTCTAATAGCATTTTTTGATAACTATCTTTGCCCACAGAAATAGGTTGAGAATCGGAGTTTACAGTTACAATGTAGCTCCACTTGCTAAGTCGAGGAATATTTTTAATTGTTATAGCTTTATCAAACTTAGCTACTGCAGTTGAATTGCTGTTGTCTGCAGCGTTGGCAGTGACAGACGATGCTGAAGTAAAGCAGTAGCAAGTAAACCAATTAGAGCTTTTTTAGATTTCATAATTTAGCATCTTTTTACACATAGTGCTTATTGGCTAATAAGCATTAATTCATATCCAACACTGTCTATTATAAGCATCTGTATTCTATTTACTAGCCAACAGACTATTTTATATTTGAAATCGTATATAAAATGAGGCTATTTCCCAGGAAATATTTTCCCATACAAAAAAGCGGGACAAACGTCTCGCTTCTTTATAATTACTCAACCAAATTAGTGTTGTGAAGCACCGGAAACTGTATCAGGAGCAGGATCCTCTTCTGGTTCTGATTCTTCATGTTGAGATGCACCTGTTGCAGCGTCAGCTTCTAAGCCGTACTTTTCTGCAAAGTAACTGAATGGCTTCAAGTCTTCAGCTTCATACTTCTTAACAAAGGCTGGGTCGTCAAGTGAGTTCAATTCAGTTGAGTAAGGCATTTCGTGAGTGTACTTGACGTCGATCAACATTGGACCGTCCATCTTCTTGAATTCGTCGACAGCATCTTCGAATTCCTTCTTGGTGCGAACCGTTACACCCTTAACATTCATACCTTCAGCAACCTTTGCCCAGTCGTTATCAGGGATAATAACACCAGATAATGGTTGGTGAGATTCATCTTCTTGTTCTGCTTGAATGTAACCTAGTGTTTCGTTAGTAAATACAATATTCAAAACATGCATGTTGTAACGAGCCATAGTAAGAAGTTCTTGGTTCATCATAGCAAAACCACCGTCACCAGCTAATTGCCATACTTCACGGTCTGGGTAAACAGTTGCTGCAGTAAGAGCAGCTGGAGCACCATAACCCATAGTTGCGTGCAAGCCTGAAGTAGTCCACTTTTGATCATCATGCAAGTTCAAAAGACGGCATGAGTCAACGTTAACGTTACCAACATCAATAGCAAAGATGGCATTGTCATCAGCCTTCTTGTTGATAACATCCCAGATTGGTTCAGGACGTACAGGCATTTCATCTGAGTTCTTAAAGCTTGCTTGCCATGCATCCCAGTTCTCACGGTCTGCAATAGCAGCCTTGTAAAGTGGTGATTCGCTACGTTCTTCACCAGCGTCAATAATTGCTCTCAAAGCCTTCTTAGCATCTGCAAGCATTGAGACATCAGTTGAGTGACGCTTACCAAACTTAGCTGAATCAACATCAATTTGAATAACCTTAGCATCCTTAGGGAACCATAAAACTGAGAATGGTGAGTTGTTACCTACCCAAACAACTAAGTCAGTTGCGCTTTGGACTTCTTGAGCAGCCTTAGGTCCGATACGGCCGATAGTACCCATGTATGCTGGGAATTTGTCTTCTACTACACCCTTGCCTAAGTATGATGACATAATAGGGGTCTTGAACTTTTCAGCAAATTCCTTAACTTCTTCACCAGCATCCTTTGCACCTAAACCAATGTACATGGTTGGGTTCTTAGCTTCTTTCAAAAGCTTAACAGCTTCTTCAACTGAAGCCTTAGTTGGTGCTGGATAATTGTCTGCTGGATGAGCATCCTTGTTTACACGGAAGGTGTCATCAATCTTTTGCCAACCGTAGTCCTTAGGAATAATGATAACTGCAGGACCCTTTCTTGCGTAGGCTTGACGGATAGCTTCATCAGTTAAAATTGGAATTTGTTCAGCGGTCTTAGCTTGGCGGCACCAAACACTAGCGTTCAAGAACCACTTGTCTTCATCAAAAGCTTGGAAGAAGTCAATATCTTGACGGCTAGTTGGAACGTTAGCAACAATTGCTACCATTGGAGTCTTGTCAAACTTAGCATCATACAAACCATTGAATAAGTGGGCAGCACCAGGACCAGCTGAACCGAAACATACACCCAACTTACCAGTTAACTTATATTCTGCAGAAGCAGCTAAAGCACCAGCTTCTTCGTGACGTACTTCAATAAATTTCATCTTATCTCTAAAGTCATAGATAGCGTTCATACTTGAGTCGAATGAACCACCTGGGAAACCGTAGATATGATCAATTCCCCAATCGTAAATAACTTTAAGCATTGCATCAGAACCATTAATTTTTGTCATATAAGTGCATCTCCTTAACTTTTGTTCTTTCATAATGTATTAAAACACTTTTTTTCACATTTGCAAACCGATAAAATCACCGTTATTACGCAAATGAAAACGCTTTTGTAATAATAATTACTTCACAAGCTTTACCAAATTCAATATCTCAAAAAGCTGAATGGTAGCGTTTTATATTGTGATTTGATGAACATTATTATACTAAATTTCACTTATTTTATGTATATTCATTGTTACTTATAGTAAAAATTTAAGAAAAAATTTTTTACAATTTATTTCATAGCTATACAATTTAGAAAAACGTTATTTTATAATTTTGCGCATAAAAATAACGTAGAATACTATTCCTACGCTATTTTTGTGCTATTCTACTTTTTCACTCTAGAGTAACGCCCATTTTGAATGTAAACACTCAAGATTGCCAAGTCAGCTGGGTTAACTCCTGAAATTCGTTCTGCTTGAGCTAAAGTTTCAGGACGAATTTTTTCAAATTTTTGTCGTGCCTCAGTAGCTAAACCTTCGATTTGGTCATAATCAATATCTGCTGGGATTTTTTTGGCTTCTTGTCTCTTTAAGCGAGCAATTCTGGTTTCTTCTTTCTTGATATAGCCAGCATACTTGATACCAATCTCAACTTGTTCTTTAACGTAACGATCGCCTGGAACTTTTTCACCAGTTAACCGTTCAATATCAGCAATAGTAACATTAGGGCGACGCAAGAAAACATCGGCCTTAACACCGGCCTTCATCGGTTCCTGACCAATACTTTGCAAAAATTCCTGCACTTCATCAGTTAAATGAACCGTAATTTCATGCAGTCTCGTCTTTGCATCTTCAATCGCATGCTTCTTTTCTTCAAATCGTGCGAAGCGTTCGTCAGAAATTAAGCCCAGATCATGACCATATTCAGTCAAACGCAAGTCTGCGTTATCATTGCGTAAAATCAAACGATATTCTGCTCTACTAGTAAGTAGACGATATGGTTCATTCGTCCCTTTGGTTACCAAGTCATCGATTAACACGCCAATGTAAGCATCGTTACGGCCTAAGGTAAATCCTGGCTTATCTTGAGCAGATAATGCCGCATTAATTCCTGCAATTAAACCTTGACCAGCTGCTTCTTCATAACCTGATGTTCCATTCATCTGGCCTGCAGTAAATAAATGCTTTACGTTTTTGGTTTCCAAAGTATGCTTCAATTGCCATGGTTCAACCACATCGTATTCAATTGCATATCCTGGTCGCATCATTTCCGCATGTTCTAATCCCGCAACAGAATGAATCATCTTTAATTGAATTTCTTCTGGCATTGAAGTTGAAAAGTCGCCTACATAAACTTCCTTGGTAGTCTTTCCTTCTGGTTCAAGGAAAATTTGGTGGCGATCCTTATCTGCAAAGCGGACAACTTTGTCTTCAATTGAAGGACAATAACGTGGGCCTACACCCTTGATAATTCCAGAGAACATCGGTGCACGGTCAAGATTGTTTCTAATAATCGTGTGTGTGGTTGGATTAGTATAAGTCATCCAACAAGAAATTTGTTTTTGTAAATAATCTTCATCACGACTTTCATATGAAAAGTGCCGTGGGGTTTTATCACCAGGTTCTTCCTCAGTTTTAGAATAGTCAATTGTATTGCCGTTAACACGTGGAGGAGTACCGGTTTTAAAACGACGCAGCTTAAAACCTAACTTTTCTAGATTTTCCGACAGCTTAATTGAAGGAGTAGTGTTATTTGGACCTGAAGAATAAGTCAATTCCCCAATAATAATTTTACCGCGAGCCGCTGTACCTGTAGTCAAAACAACGCTTTTAGCATGATACTTCGCACCAGTATTGGTAATCACACCTTTGCAGACGCCATCTTCAACTACCAATTCATCCACGATAGCCTGACGCAAGGTCAAGTTGGGCGTATTTTCGATCGTATCCTTCATGTGTTCATGATATTGCCACTTATCAGCTTGAGCACGTAGCGCACGCACAGCTGGCCCCTTACCCGTATTTAACATCCGCATTTGGATATAGGTAGCATCAATGTTCTTTCCCATTTGACCACCTAAAGCATCAATCTCACGGACAACTGTCCCTTTAGCTGGTCCACCAACAGATGGATTACATGGCATAAAGGCCACCATATCCAAACCAATCGTAACCAGCAAAGTTTTTTGTCCCATGTGGGCACTTGCTAACGCAGCTTCACATCCAGCATGCCCAGCACCGACAACGATTACATCATATTCATTTGAATCATATGTTTTAACCATTTTCATCCTACTTTCCTAAACAGAATTGACTAAATAATTGCGTGATTAATTCATCTGGGGCACTTTCACCAGTGATTTCACCTAAAGTATCCCAAGCACCAGTAAAATCAATTTGTGCAATATCAACAGGGACGCCATCTTCAACTGCTTGAATTACATCTTCCAATTCTTTCTTAGCCTTATGCAATAAGGAAGCTTGTCGTTGATTGGTTACCATAATTTGATCATTAGAATTTTCAATCCCAGCAAAAAATAGCTTATTAATCAATTCTTCAAGCGCATCTAAGTTTTGTTCTTTCAAAATCGAAGTTGAAATAACATCACTACCCGTTAGTTTCTCCATCTCAGTAGTTGTTATTTTTTGACCTAAATCCGACTTATTTAAGATCACGATTCGCTTCTTGTCCTTTGTTGCTTCAATTAAGGCTTGATCTTCAGCTGTTAATGCTTGACTAGAATCGATTAACAACAAGACCAGATCTGCTCGCTCCAAGGCCTTTTTTGATCTTTCTACACCAATTTTTTCCACCTTATCTTCAGTGTGGTGGATTCCAGCAGTATCAATTAGCTCTAGCGGTACTCCTTTTACAGACACATATTCTTCTAACGTATCACGCGTTGTTCCAGCCACATCGGTCACAATCGCTTTGTCGCTTTGAGTCAGATAATTCAATAAAGAAGACTTTCCCACATTAGGACGACCAACAATTGCAGTAGCCAAACCATTGCGCAAGATTTTTCCTTCTTGTGCTGTCTTCAATAAGCGATTAATTTTATCAATTACTGATCTAGATGTGTCTGCCATCTGTTTTGCGGTAACAGTATCTGCATCATACTCTGGATAATCGATATTAACCTCAACGTTAGCCAAAGTATTCAGAATTTCCTGCCGCATTGCCTGAATCTTGTGTAACAATCCACCAGCTAATTGACCAACAGCCACTTGTCGTGCCTTATCCGTCTTGGCCCGAACGATATCCATCACACTCTCAGCTTGAGTTAAGTCAATTCGTCCGTTCACAAAAGCACGTTTAGTAAATTCACCAGGATCAGCCATTCGCGCACCGTGACTCAGCAACAATTGTAAAATATGATTAGTTACAACGATTCCGCCATGGCAATTGATTTCTACAATATCTTCACGTGTAAAGGTCTTGGGCGCACGCAGCACTGTCACCATTGCTTCATCAATCGTTTTCCCAGTATCCGGATCGATAATATGACCATAGTGAATAGTATGTGTCGGCACCTTGCTTAGATCTTCGCCTTTAAAAACCTTATCAGCAATCTTAATTGCATCCTCACCAGACATTCTTACGATTGAAATTCCGCCTTCACCGATGGGGGTTGAAATTGCTGCAATAGTATCGAACTCTGTCAAAGTTTGAGCCATAATTCTTCCCTTTTCTCAATAAAAAAAGCGCATTATACCACCACGAATAACCATGATGGATAAAGCACTTTGACTACTTTATCTAAAAATCATTTTAGACTAATATTCTTTTATTTCTTTTTGCGTCCTAAACGCTTGTAAGCCCTTCTTAGTTTACGTTTGCGTTCACGCTCAGCCTCAGCCTTTGCTTCTTGCTCTCTTCTATATTTAATAGGGTTTTGCAAGATAAAGGTTTGAAGCGCCTGGAACAAGTTGGAAATTACCCAGTAAAGTGTAATAGCTGACTGGAAGTTTAAGGCCATCACACCAACCATGATAGACATTCCGTACATCATTACTTTGGTCATTCCATTTTGCGATGATTTTGGCGTCGATAATTGACTAATATACGTCGATAAGAACGTAAAGATCATTGCTAAAATAGGCATGATGTAATATGGATCGGGCTTGCTTAAATCCATCCATAAGAAGCGCCCAGTTTGTAACTGCGGTGTACGTAAAATCGCACCATACAGTGCATACATAACTGGCAACTGGATCAGGACAGGCAAACATCCAGTATAAGGATTTACGCCTGCTTCTTTATAAAGCTTGTTAGTTTCTTGTTGTAATAATGTTCTTGATTCAGTGTCACGTCCTGGATATTTCTTACGCAACTCATTAATTTGTGGTTGAATGCTTTGCATCTTAGTAGTACTTCGAATTGAAATAGCATTCAAAGGTACTAAGATGACACGAACAATGACGGTGAAGACAATAATTGCCCAGCCATAACTGTTCCCCATTAACTTAGCTAGCCACAAAATAAAAGCTGACATGTAATAAACGATCCAACGGTCCCACCAATTACCACTTGTATGTGAGATTGGCGTTGCTTGACCATTTGCTCCCGTAGTAGCACATCCTGTCAATACAACAGCAAGTATTGCTACTGCTAAGACTGCAAGAAGACGTTTGACATTTCTCTTGGTCAGAATGTCCTTCAATCTATTTTTCCTCAACTTTATCTGGCATTTCTTCAATAATATGAGCTAACGATAATGCGTGAAGCAAGTTTTTACGCACCTGAGCCATATTAAAATCGCGAGCATAAGGTCGCGTAATGATTAAAAAATCAACATGCGGATTAATCTGCAATTTTTCTTCATCAATCACGGCCCGAATATAACGCTTGAGTCGATTACGTGCGACTGCGGTATGACCAACCTTTTTGCCCACAGAAATTCCTACTCGAAAGTGTTTATTTTCTGTTTTTTCTACCTTATAAATGACAAAAGCTCGGTTAGCGACTGAGTCGCCAGATTCGAAAACTTGCTGGAAATCTTTTTCAGATTTTACTCGATAAGACTTTCTCAAAACGTTTCATTCCACTCTAGTAGACTAAAAAAACCACTGGGATTCAGTGGTTTAAGCAGATAAGACTTTTCTACCTTTTGCACGGCGTCTTGCTAAAACCTTACGGCCATTTGATGTGCTCATACGCTTCATAAAACCGTGAACACGTGAACGGTGACGCTTCTTAGGTTGGTAAGTTCTCTTAGTTGTCATATTAAACTGCACCTCCATAAATTTTTGTGCCAATTGCACAATTTCTTATTAAGGATAGCACGAAAAGCCATAAAAACCAAGTATTTTAAGAAAAAAAGACTTTTAAATCCCGTGAATATTTTCTAAAAATTCATTGTTTTTCATGTGGATAAAAAATAAAATATTTTTCTTACGTATAATTTCCACAAGATAATTCCCAACGTTTTCCACAACTCACATGGTGTTAAAAACTTAATTCACACCATGTGGATAACGCATATGGTATTTTACCTCAAGTATTGGTAGAATAATATCCATAATTCACAGCTGTACTGTGCATAAATTAACAGTTTTGCTCTTATCATGTCAAAATGTGCATATCACTTTAATAGTTATCAACAGGCTGTGTACTTTGTTGATTTCTTTTTCACCTGTGGAAAACCAGTTAAGTAAATGGTAAAATAAATTTGCTTTTTACTAACTGGGGGAATGTACATTGTTCGACATTAATAAATTTTGGGAACACTTTAATGACGAGATGCGTGCTCGTTTCAACGAAGTTGCCTACAATGCATGGTTCAAAAATACTAAACCTATTTCATATAATGGAAAAACACATGAATTAAAAATTTTAGTTCAAAATCCTGTTTCTAAAGGTTACTGGGAAAAGAATCTATCTTCTCAATTGATTCAATCTGCCTACGGTTATGCCGACATCGAGATCTTACCTGTATTTAAAATATCTGAAGATGCGGATATTACAGAAAGGATCGTAACACCTGCGCCAAAGCGTGAAGCGCAAGTTCAACAGCCTAATTTGCCAGAAAAAGAATTCACTAAAGACTTGAAGTTAAACGAAAAATACACTTTTGATAACTTCGTTCAAGGTGAGGGAAACAAGTTGGCCGCCGGTGCTGCACTTGCTGTAGCCGACAGTCCTGGTAGTTTTTACAATCCTTTATTTATTTTTGGTGGCGTTGGTTTAGGTAAAACACACCTGATGCAAGCTGTTGGGCATCAAATGCTAGCAGAGCGACCTAACGCAAAAGTTGTCTATATACAGAGTGAAACTTTTGTTAATGACTTCATTAATTCCATCAAAAATAAAACGCAGGACAAATTCCGCGAAAAATACAGAACTTGTGACCTGCTTTTAGTTGATGATATTCAATTTTTTGCCAAAAAAGAGGGGATTCAAGAGGAATTCTTCCATACTTTTGAGACACTTTATAACGATCAAAAACAGATCGTAATGACTAGCGATCGGTTGCCTACAGAAATCCCAGATCTATCAGAGCGTTTAGTTTCTCGATTTACATGGGGCTTGCAAGTCGAAATTACGCCTCCCGATTTGGAAACCAGAATCGCTATTTTGCGACGCAAAGCTGAAACAGAAGGTTTGACTATCGATGATGGTACGCTTAACTATATTGCATCTCAAGTTGATACTAACATTAGAGAACTTGAAGGGGCTTTAGTTAAAGTTCAAGCTTATGCCACAATTGAAAAAGCAGATATTGACGTTAACCTTGCGCGTGAAGCATTAGTTGACCTCAAATTAGTTCAAAAAAATCGTGGATTACAAATCTCTAAAATACAGGAGGTTGTCGCAAACTATTTCCAAACTTCAACTGCTGAATTAAAGGGTAAAAAGCGTGTACGGCAGATTGTAGTTCCTCGGCAAATAGCAATGTATCTTTCTCGTGAATTAACAGATGCCAGTTTGCCAAAAATTGGTCAAGAATTTGGGGGAAAAGATCATACCACTGTCATGCATGCTTATGATAAAATCGACAAGCAGATGAAACTTGATTCTGATATCAAAACTGCTGTCTTTGACCTAAAGCAAATTTTGGAGCACTAAAAGTTATCCACTGTGGAAAAATAAACAAGTTTTACACAAGTTTTTAACCGTAACAAGTCCGTTATTTTAGGCTTCTTATGAGTTTTCAACAGAACTCACAGGCCCTACTACTACTAATTAATTATATAATTACTAATAAAGAGAAATCACACAGCTATTCTTGGGAGGAAAAACATGAAGTTTACAATTAATCGCAATCTGTTTATCGAAAACCTCAATAATGTAATGCGGGCCATCTCATCAAGAGCTACTATTCCAATTCTTAGTGGAATTAAGTTAGACTTAACAGAAGATGAACTTACGCTAACCGGTAGTGATACAGATATTTCAATTGAAATTCAAATTCCAGTCAATGATGATTTAAATGTGGAATCTACAGGTTCTATTGTTTTACCAGCTAGATTCTTTAGTGAGATCGTAAAAAAATTGCCTGGTAAAGACTTCTCATTTGAAGTAAAAGAAAGTTTTCAAACTCAGATCATATCTGAAAATAGTGAATTTACAATTAATGGTTTAGATGCTAATAACTATCCACGTTTACCAGAAATTCCAGATGCTGCTTCATTCACTATTTCTGGTAAAACTTTCCGTGAAATCATTAATGAAACGCAATTTGCTACTTCCAATGATCAAACACGAGCAATTTTAACTGGGGTACGTTTCTTCTTTAATCCAGATAAAATTAAAGCTGTCGCAACTGATTCCCACCGTTTATCTCAAAGAACAATTGCTTTAGAAAACGGACCTCAAGCTGAAACTGATTTGATTATTCCTGGTAAAAGTTTGCAGGAATTAGCTAGAATCATTGGTGAAGCTGATCCAGAAGTTAAAGTTTGCCCAGGTGATAACCAAGCTTTATTTGTAATTGGCAACTTGTCCTTCTATTCACGTCTTTTGGACGGAAATTATCCAGACACTGATCGCTTGATTCCGACTGAAAAGACCACTAGTGTTGAATTTGACATTTCCGAATTATCTAGTGCCCTTGAACGTGCCAGTTTGTTAACTCATGCTGGCCGTAACAACGTGGTTACTTTGACTTTAGATATAGAAAATCAATCAGCTAAGTTATCAGGTAAATCTGCGGAAATTGGTAATGTTGAAGAAGATGTTAGCTTCAGAAATCTTGAAGGAAACAATTTAGAGATTTCCTTCAACCCTGACTATATGCGTGATGCGTTAAGAGCTTCAGTAACAGATTCTGTAAGTATGAGTTTTACTAAGCCACTTCGTCCATTTATCATTAATCCAGATAAAGAAGACATTGAATTTGTGCAATTAATTACGCCAGTTAGAACATATTAATCAAGTACACAATATTTAGGTCATAAAAAGTCGTCAAATAAGGCGACTTTTTATTTTGCTTTTAAACGAAAACGCAAAATATTGGCGTATATTTATTTTTTTACCGTGCTAGTGTGATTAGGTTATTTTGAAAAAAAGCTCTGAAAAGGCTTATAAGAGCGATTTAGTTTGTTATTTGGGTTGAAAACTAATATAATTATATAGGTATAAAGCGTATTGAAGGTGAGCATTATTAAGTATTTTAAAGTTGACGGCGATCATATTACTTTGGGGCAATTCCTGAAGGAAGAGAGCATTATTTCATCAGGTGGACAAGCTAAATGGTACTTAAAAGATAATCCAGTAACTTTAAATGGTGAACTTGAAGATCGAAGAGGCAAAAAGATGCATGTTGGTGATCATGTAGTGGTTAATGGCCAAGAATATGAGTTTCGGTAGGGAAGTCAATGTATCTTGATCATTTTACTGTACAGAATTTTCGTAATTTAAAAAAGCTTGACGTAAATTTTGATTCAAACGTCAATATTTTTATTGGCAAAAATGCTCAGGGCAAGACCAATTTGCTAGAGGCAATCTATTTTTTAGCATTAACACGTTCACATAGGACCAATAATGATAAAGATTTAATTGGTTTCGGCGGTGAGTTTACCAATTTACTTGGGCATGTACATAAAAGCCAGGTGGAGCTTGATTTACGTGTTTTGATCACCCAAAAAGGTAAAAAAGTATGGATTAATCGAGTTGAGCAGGCGAAGTTGTCTAAATACGTAGGTCAGCTGAATGCGATTTTATTTTCACCGGAAGACCTCGAGTTGATCAAGGGTGCACCAGCACTACGGCGGAGATTTATGGATCAAGAATTTGGTCAAATAAATGCAGAGTATTTATACTTCGCAAGTAAGTATCGGCAAGTTTTAATTCAAAAGAATAATTATCTGAAGCAGCTAGCTAAAGGTAAGGCAAAGGATCAGGTCTTTTTAGATGTACTTTCAGATCAACTAGCTGGTATCGCCGCTGAAGTTGTCTTTCGACGATTTAAATTTCTTAAGTATCTTAGTCACTATGCTAGCGATGCTTATGCACATATTAGTTTGGGCAGTGAGCAGCTTTCAATTGCTTATCATCCATCAGTGGCTGACATCCAAGCTGATGACAGTACAGAAGAAATTTATCAAAAGATTTTAGCAAGTTATGCACGAAATAAGGCAAGTGAAATTCGCAAGGGGACAACTACTTCTGGGCCGCACCGTGATGATATTGAATTTAAACTTGATGGTCAAAATGCACATCTTTATGCTTCGCAAGGGCAGCAGCGTTCAATTGCACTTAGCGTCAAGCTGGCGGAAATTCAATTGGTGCATCAACTAACAGATGAGTATCCTTTACTCTTGCTGGATGATGTAATGAGCGAGTTAGATCATGGTCGACAAAGTGCGCTACTTAATTATATTCATGGGAAAACGCAAACCTTTATTACTACGACTGATTTAGAGGGGATTTCCTGGGAAATAATTAAAAAGCCGCGTGTGTATCACATTCAATCAGGCAAAATTAGTTTGGAGAAGGAGAATTAAATGGCTGATAATTCAAAAGAAAATCTTGAAAAGGTCAAAAAATATGAAAAAGAGGCTGACAAGTATAATGCCAGTCAAATTCAGGTTCTTGGCGGTCTAGAAGCTGTACGTAAGCGGCCAGGTATGTATATCGGTTCGACTAGTTCTCAGGGATTGCACCACTTAGTGTGGGAAATTATTGATAACAGTATTGATGAACGACTTGCTGGTTTTGCGACCAAGATTGAAGTTACGATTAACGAAGATGGTAGTGTCACCGTTCAAGATGATGGACGTGGGATTCCTGTAGATATTCAAGAAAAAACAGGTCGTCCTGCATTAGAGACTGTATTTACTGTACTTCACGCCGGTGGTAAATTCGGCGGTGGTGGATATAAGGTTTCTGGTGGTTTGCACGGAGTTGGGGCTTCAGTAGTTAACGCTCTGTCCACTAAACTTGATGTTACCGTAATGCGTGATGGCAAAAAGTACTTTATCGATTTCGATCATGGCCGTGTTAAGGATGAGATGAAACAAATTGGCACGGTTCCACTTGATGAACATGGGACGATTGTTCACTTCTATCCAGATCCAGATATTTTCACAGAAACTATTGTTTTTGATGACAAGATCTTGAAGAACAGAATCCGTGAATTGGCCTTTTTGAACAAGGGATTAACTTTAACCTTTACTGACAAGCGTAAAGACACTGCCGAAACAGATGTGTATAAGTTTGAAGGTGGGATTAAGGAATACGTTGCCTTTTTGAACAAGAGACAAGAAGTATTATTTGATGATCCAATTTATGTTGAAAGCACCTATAATGGCATTGATGTTGAAGTGGCTTTGCAATATACAAATGGCTATAAGACTACTTTGATGACTTTTGCCAATAATATTCACACCTATGAAGGTGGGATGCACGAGGCCGGTTTTAAGACTGCGTTAACACGTGTGGTTAATGACTATGCACATAAGTCTAAGATCTTGAAAGATAAGGACGATAATCTTTCCGGTGAAGACATTCGTGAAGGAATGACAGCTATTGTCTCAGTTAAGCACCCTAGTCCGCAATTTGAAGGTCAGACTAAGACCAAGTTAGGTAATTCGGATGCTAGAACTGCTGTAGATAAGGCTTTTTCAGAAACCTTTAGTCGTTTCTTGATGGAAAATCCTTCAGTTGGGCGCAAGATTGTAGAAAAGGGTCAATTAGCCGAACGAGCTAGAACTGCTGCCAAGCGTGCACGTGAAGTAACAAGAAAGAAATCTGGTCTGGAAATTGCTAATTTACCAGGTAAGTTAGCCGACAATACAAGTAACGATCCAAGTATTTCAGAACTGTTTATCGTCGAGGGTAACTCAGCCGGCGGATCTGCTAAGCAAGGTAGATCACGTTTAACACAGGCTATTTTGCCAATCAGAGGTAAGATTTTAAATGTTGAAAAAGCTTCGATGGATCGAATCTTGGCTAACCAAGAAATTAGATCTTTATTCACAGCTTTAGGAACAGGCTTTGGTGCTGACTTTGACGTTTCAAAAGCACGTTATCACAAATTGATTATCATGACTGATGCCGATGTCGATGGTGCCCACATTAGAACCCTGCTGTTGACCTTGTTCTATAACTATATGCGCCCAATGATCGACAAGGGCTATGTTTATATCGCCAAGCCACCTCTATACCAAGTTCGTCAGGGGAAAGTGGTCAGATATCTTGATACTGACGAAGAATTGCATGATTACTTAGGTAGCTTGCAACCAAGTCCCAAGCCTACTGTGCAACGTTACAAGGGGTTAGGTGAAATGGACCCAGAGCAGTTGTGGGAAACTACTATGAATCCAGAAAATAGAAGACTGGATCGGGTAAGTCCTGAGTATGCTAAAGATGCTGACGCAGTCTTTGAGCTCTTAATGGGAAATGAAGTTTCACCAAGACGTGACTTTATTCAAAAGAATGCTAAATATGTTGAAAACTTGGATGCATAGGAGGATTAGATGGACGAGAATCAAACTCAAGATCGTAGAATTAAAAACGTCGATCTAACTAGCATGATGCGTAGTTCATTTTTGGATTACGCAATGTCAGTTATTGTTGCACGTGCTTTACCTGATGTTCGTGATGGCTTAAAGCCCGTACAACGTCGTATTCTTTACGGTATGAGCGAGTTGGGTGTAACGCCTGATAAACCATACAAGAAGAGTGCCAGAATTGTTGGGGAAGTTATGGGTAAGTTCCACCCCCATGGTGATTCCTCAATCTATCTTGCTATGGCACACATGGCACAAGATTTCTCATACCGTTACATGTTAGTCGATGGTCACGGTAACTTCGGTTCTGTCGATGGTGATGAGCCAGCCGCAATGCGTTATACCGAAGCAAGAATGAGTAAAATTGCTGTGGAAATGTTGCGCGATATCAACAAAAACACCATTGATTGGCAAAGAAACTATGATGATACCGAAAATGAACCGGTTGTCTTACCTGCTAGAATTCCTAACTTGCTTGTTAACGGTGCTAACGGGATTGCCGTTGGGATGACAACAAATATCCCGCCACATAACTTGACTGAAGTTATTAGTGGTTTACACATGTTAATGAAAAATCCTGATGCTACAACCAAGGACTTGATGAAAGTTATCCCAGGTCCCGATTTTCCAACTGGCGGAATTATTATGGGACGTGGTGGTATCTACCGTGCTTATGAGAGTGGTAAGGGTAACATTGTTGTTCGCGCCAAAACCAATATTGAGACTGAAAAGAGCGGCCGCGAGCGCATAATTGTGAGTGAAATTCCATTTATGGTAAACAAGGCTGAATTGGTGAAGAAAATTGCTGATTTGGCTCGAGAAAAGACTATCGATGGAATTACTGGTGTGCGTGATGAATCAGACCAGACAGGGATGCGGATTACCATTGATATTCGCCGTGATGCTAGTGCTAGCGTTGTTTTGAATAATTTATTCAAGCAAACTCAAATGCAGGCTAACTTTGGTATGAATATGGTGGCTATTGTTGATGGTGCGCCACACTTTTTAACCTTGAAGCAAATGCTGCAATATTACTTGGATCACCAAGAAGATGTTGTAACTCGCAGAACAAGATTCGAGTTAGCTAAGGCAGAGGCAAGAGCCCACATCCTTGAAGGGTTAAGAATCGCTCTGGACAATATTGATGAAATTGTCCACATTATCCGCAATAGTCAATCAAGTGATATTGCTAAAGCAACTTTGATTAGCCGCTTTGGCCTTGATGATAAGCAATCTCAGGCTATCTTAGACATGCGTTTGGTTCGCTTGACTGGCTTGGAGCGCGATAAGGTAGAAGCTGAATACAAGGAATTACAAGCTAAAATTGCTGACTACAAAGATATTTTGGCTAAGCCTGAGAGAATTGACCAAATTATCTATGACGAATTGCTTGATATTCAAAAACGATTCGGTGATAAGCGAAGAACCGAAATTGGTGCTAGCGAAGTCGTTTCAATTGAAGATGAAGATTTGATTGAAAAGCAAAATATTCTGTTGACGGTTACCCATAACGGCTATATTAAGAGAATGCCAATTCAGGAATTTAAGACTCAAAACCGTGGTGGTAAAGGTATCAAGGGAATGGGTGTACAAGATGGCGACTTTATTGAGCATTTGATTTACTCAAGTACGCACGATCTATTACTCTTCTTCACCAATGCCGGCAAGGTTTACTCTAAGAAGGCCTATGAAATTCCTGAATATGGCCGTATGGCTAAAGGCTTACCAGTAGTAAATCTTTTGCAATTGGAAAAGGGAGAAAAGGTTCAAACAGTCATTAACATTCCAGAAAATGCGGATGACAATTACTTGTTCTTTATTACCAAGATGGGTACCGTTAAACGGACACACGTTAGCGAATTTTCTAATATTAGAAATAGTGGTCTAATTGCCTTAACCTTGAAGGATGGCGACGAATTGAGTAATGTTTTGACTACTGATGGTAAGCAAAATATCTTGATCGGAACGCATTTAGGTTATGCGGTAACCTTTAGTGAAAACGATGTCCGGGCAATGGGTAGAACTGCTGCGGGTGTTCGCGGAATCAATTTAAGAGAGAATGACTATGTAGTTGGATCTGGCGTTTTAGGTGCTGATGATCAAGTCTTGGTAATCTCTGAAAAGGGCTATGGCAAACGGACGCCAGCCGCAGAATATCCAGTTAAAGGCCGTGGCGGTAAAGGCATTAAGACTGCCAATATTACTGAAAAGAATGGTCCTTTGGCCGGCGTAACAATCATCAACTCAAATAATGATGTTATGGTAATTACTACTGATGGGATTATGATTCGCTTCAAGATTGAGGATGTTTCTCAAACTGGTCGTAGTACAATGGGCGTTCGCTTAATTAAAGTCAATGACGGCAGTCAGGTTGCAAGCTTAACTATTGTTCCGACTGAAGAAGAACAAGATCAAACTGGTGACGATGACGAGCCCAAAAATGAATAATTAATTAAGAAAAACAAAAATTTTGAACTTTTAAAAAAATTATCAAACTTTTTTGCGTAATAAATAATGAGCAGTAAAAAAACTGTTAGGATCACGTGAAAACTGTTTGGTAATTTTTTGTTTATATGCTAAAATTAGAAATTGCGAGTAATATTCCATTACTCCTTGTTCTTGATTTTAGCAAGAACCATATAGTCCAAAAGGAGGTGCAATAGTCATGGCAACTACAAAGTACGAAGTAACTTACATCATCAAGCCAGATGTTGACGAAGACAACAAGAAGGCAGTTGTAGAAAACTACGACAAGGTTATCGCTGATAACGGTGGTACTATGGTAGAATCCAAAGACTGGGGCAAGCGTCGTTTCGCATATGAAATTGATAAGTATCGTGAAGGTACTTACCACATTATGACTTTCACTGCTGACAACGCTGACGCAGTTAACGAATTTAGCCGTTTGTCAAAGATTGACAACGCTATCTTACGTTCAATGACCGTTAAGTTAGATAAGTAATTTTAATTTATTATCCGTTATGTGATTTAGGAAAGGAAGGTACATGAGTATGATTAATAGAGTTGTACTTGTTGGCCGTTTAACACGTGATCCTGAATTACGTACTACTGGGAGTGGAATCTCGGTTGCTACGTTTACTCTTGCTGTTGACCGTCAATTTACAAATAGCCAAGGTGAGAGAGGCGCAGATTTCGTCAGCTGTGTAATTTGGAGAAAGTCAGCAGAAAACTTCTGCAACTTTACTTCAAAGGGTTCATTAGTTGGAATTGATGGCCGAATTCAAACCAGAAGTTATGATAATAAAGATGGGCAAAGGGTATATGTAACCGAAGTTGTTGTTGATAACTTCGCATTGCTCGAATCACGCAAGGATCGTGAAGCCCGCGGTCAAAATGGTGGTTATACACCAAATAGTGGAAATGCTGGCAGTCAACCTGCTAACAATTTCCCAAATAATGGCGGATCACAAGGTAATTCACAGACTAATAACAATCAAAATAATTCACAAGATCCATTTAGTGGCTCAGGTGATACGATTGATATTTCTGATGACGATCTACCATTTTAAACTAAATTAAAGAAAGGATTCTAGAACATGGCTCAACAAAGAAGAGGTGGCCGTCGTCGTCGTAAGGTTGACTACATCGCAGCTAACCACATCGACTACGTTGACTACAAGGATGTCGATCTGTTGAAACGTTTTATCTCAGAAAGAGGTAAGATTTTACCACGTCGTGTTACTGGCACTAGTGCTAAGAACCAACGTAAGGTAGCTAATGCAATTAAGAGAGCTCGTATCATGGGCTTGTTACCATTCGTTGCTGAAGACTAATTTAGATCGAAATAAACCAAAAGGACAGGACACAAGGTTCTGTCCTTTTTTCGTATAATAATTAAAAAAATTCTCTCTTCGTATTGTACCTACTGTTTTCAATCATGAGCCGGAATAAGGTATAATTAACACTGATATACTATATCTATTAGAAAGGATCTTCATGAAGGATTTTTTACGTAAGCTAGAATTGCCTGAATTTATTAAGGATTCACGGCTGACAGCTTCTATAATCATTGCACTTTCTCTTTCATTATTGGGAAGCATTATTGCGATGATTATGAATCCATTGTTTGGTTTGGCAATGCTTTTAGTCTTTATTTTGACCGTTGCCTTTGCCATCTATGGGACCTATATTTTAGCGGGTAATGCAAATAGCTTTGCGGTTAATTTGTCTTACCGGATAAAGCGTAGTGAACAAGAAGCAATGATTAAGATGCCGTTGGGAATTTTGCTTTATGATTCGGATCACCAAATTCAGTGGGTTAACCCATATCTACAATTATATTTAAAGAGTACAGATTTAGTGGGGCACACAATTGAATCAGTTGACCCTGATCTGAATAAGCTACTTAATGAAGCAATTGAGGCAAAAACAGCAGAAAATCATCTGGTTGATTGGGATGGTCACCGATTTGAAATGGTGGTCCAAAATAATTTAGGCGTAATATATTTATTGGATATTACGCGCTATGCCAAAATTGAAGATAAATATAAAGCTGAACGATTGGCGATTGGTCAAATTTTCATCGATAATTATGATGAGCTAAGTGAAGCAATGCATGATCAAGAATTGACCAGCATGAGTTCATATGTGCAAAATACATTGAGTGATTATGCGAAAAAGTTTAACGCATATTTAAAACGGATTGATGAAGACCATTTCTTGATCTTGATCCATATGCAAGAATTAGCTGAGATGGAGAAGGACAAATTCTCTGTTTTAGATAAGGTGCGTCAAGAAACGAGTAGAAACAATAGGCCACTTACTTTATCTATGGGAATTGCTTTTGGGAGTGATTCTTTGTCTGAAATTGCCAACCAGGCTCAATCTAACTTGGATTTGGCCCTAGGTCGAGGTGGAGACCAGGTTGTCTTACGTCAACCCGGTAAAGACGCCCGCTTTTATGGCGGTAAGTCTAATCCGATGGAAAAGCGGACTAGAGTTAGAGCAAGAATGGTTTCACAAGCAATTAGTGAACTATTTAAAGATGCCGATCAAGTTTTTGTTGTTGGTCATCAGCGTCCTGACATGGACTCAGTCGGTAGTGGGATTGGCGTAGTAAAATTAGCTCGTCTTCACGGAGTTAAAGCTAATTTTGTTTTAGATACTAATAAGACAAACTATGATGTTGGTCGCTTGGTCACCTTAATGCAACAGAAAAATCAGGATAAGGATATTTTTATTAACCCTGATGTAGCTTTAGCTCAAGTTACTGACAAGTCAATGTTGGTAATGGTTGATCATTCGAAGTATTCAATTACTTACTCACGGGCACTTTATGATCGTTTGAAGAATCGAATCATCGTTATTGATCACCATAGACGAGGCGAGGAATTCCCTGAAAATCCAATGTTAACCTATGTTGAACCATATGCTTCTTCGGCTTGTGAATTGGTCACTGAAATGATTGAATATCAGCAGCCAGCTAACGGTAAGCGAGTTTTGACCGATATTGAAGCTACAGCAATGTTAGCCGGGATTGTGGTCGACTCCAAGGAATTCTCGTTGAGAACAGGAACTAGAACCTTCGATGCGGCTAGTTACTTACGTTCAATCGGGGCTGACTCAGCAGTTGTAAGCATGCTCTTGAAAGAGGACATTGATAGTTTCCTCGAACGGACGCATTTAGTAGCCACTTTGAAGATGGTGAAGCCACATATGGCCGTATTATGTGGACCTGATGATAAGATTATAGATCCGATCATTACAGCGCAGGCGGCTGATACTGCACTTGATTTGGAAAATGTGGGTGCTAGTTTTGCAATTACGCGGCGCAGTGATAATACGATTGGTATTTCAGCTAGATCAATGGGTAAGATCAACGTTCAAATTATTATGGAAAAATTGGGCGGTGGTGGACATCTTTCTAATGCGGCAACACAGATTAAAGATGTTACTATTGAAGAAGCAAAACAAAAATTGCTTGATGCAATTGATGAATATGAAAAAGAAAATGATTAGGAAGGACAAATATGAAAGTTATTTTTACTCAAGATGTTAGAGGTCGAGGTAAGCGTGGACAAGTTAAGGACGTACCTGATGGATACGCACAAAATTACTTGATTAAGCGAGGCTTGGCTAAAGAAGCTACTAAAGGTAACATGAATACCTTGAAGCGTGTAGAAGCTAATGAAAAGGCTGCTTATGAAGCAGAAAAGGCCGAAGCAGAAAAGATCAAGGCAGAACTTGAAAAAGACGATACCGTTGTTAACTTCAAATCTAAGGCTGGTACTGACTCACGTTTGTTTGGTTCAATCTCAAGTAAGAAGATTGTGGAAGGCCTTGAAAAGCAATACGGTATCAAGGTTGATAAACGCAAGCTTAACTTGCCAGAACCAATTAAGACTTTGGGCTATACTAATGTTCATGCCAAATTATTTAAGGGTGTAGAAGCTACTATTCGCGTTCACGTTACTGAACAAGACTAATAAAAAGTGGTTGTGATTGATGGATAATATCGTTTCTCAACAAATTCCGCATGATCGCGATGCCGAAAGGGCAGTTCTGGGTGCGATTTTTATCGATCCTGAAGCCATTGCGGATGCTAGTGCGGTAGTTCAGCCTGAAGATTTCTATGAGCGGGCTAATCAAATTGTCTTTCAAGCGATGTTGGACTTGTCTGATCGCGGGGATGCAATTGATACGCTGACCTTACAGGATGAATTAAATAAAAGAAATCAGTTAGAAGATATTGGTGGTATCGGTTATGTTTCTGAATTAGCGATGGCCACACCGACAGCAGCGCATGTTACCTATTATGCCAAAATTGTGCATAGGAAGGCGCTGCTTCGTCGTTTAATCTCTGCTAGTCAGAAGATTATCTCTAATGCAATCGATGGCTCTGACGATGTAACAGACATTCTAGATGACGCTGAAAGTGAAATTATGAATGTTTCGTCAGAAAATAATACAGGTGGCTTTAGAGCGATTAAGGAAATTGTTAATTCGGCGATTAATGATATTAACAATATCCCAGATGACGGGAATATGGTCACCGGTTTGCCAACCGGTTTCGCGGAATTGGACAAGATGACCACCGGTTTTCACGATGATGAATTAATCATTGTCGCTGCTCGTCCTGGTGTAGGTAAAACTTCCTTTGCCTTAAATATCGCGCAAAATGTGGGTCTGCATACGGATAAAAGCGTTGCGATGTTCTCACTTGAAATGAGTGGGGAGCAGTTGGTTCAAAGAATGCTGGCTTCTGAAGGCTTAATTAATTCGCAGCACTTAAGAACTGGTCAGCTTGATGAAGAAGAATGGCGCAAATTAGTAGTGGCTTCGGGGTCACTAGCTAACGCCCAGATTTTCATTGATGATACGCCGGGGATTAAGATGAGCGAGATTCGGGCCCAATCACGGCGTTTAGCTAAGGAAAAAGGTAATCTTGGCTTGATTGTGATCGACTACTTGCAGTTGATTGAAGGACCACGTAGTGAGTCACGGCAACAAGAAGTTTCAGCTATTTCACGACAATTAAAAAAGCTAGCTAAGGAGCTTCACGTGCCCGTCATTGCCCTTTCGCAGCTATCACGGTCAGTTGAGCAGAGACAGGATAAACGGCCTGTACTGTCCGATATTCGTGAATCTGGATCAATTGAACAAGATGCCGACATTGTTTCTTTCTTATATCGGGATGATTATTATCGCGATGAGCCTGAAGATGGCGAAAGTAGTGGCAGTCAAGATGAAGTTGGCGCAGAAGACGATAACGGTGAAGTAGAAGTCATTATTGAAAAGAACCGTTCTGGTAGTCGGGGGACAGTTAAATTAATGTTCTCTAAGCCGTTTAACCGGTTTTCAAATTTGGATTATGCACATGATCCTAATGGTAATTAGAAAAAGCACTCGATGAGTGCTTTTTCTATGTTTGAATATAATACGAATAATATTTACATTTATAATGGAAATTGTTTATATTTGGCGTTGAAATGATACCATAAGTTTGCTATAACTATTACTGAAAAGAGTAATAACGAATATACTCATGGAGGAATAGCAAATTTATGAAATTTAAGAAGATTTTGCTTGGTGCATGTGCAGTTTTAGCAGCTGTGTCATTAGCAGCCTGCTCAAATAGTAAGAAGAGTTCATCCTCATCGAATGAACCTAAGGAATTGAACGTTGAATTTGTACCAAGTACCCAAGCAAATAAGATGGAAGCTAAGGCCAAGCCTTTAGGCACATTATTGCAAAAGCAATTACACATTCCAGTTCACGTAACCGTTTCTACCGACTATAGTGGGCTGGTTGAAGCAATGTCATCTAAGAAAGTTGACGTAGGCTTTATGCCACCATATTCTTACATATTAGCTCATAAAAAGGGAATTGCTGATGTTTTATTGCAAGCCGAACGTTACGGCTATGATGAACCATCCGGTAAGATGAATCATACCTTAATGCATAAGTATCGTGGTATGATCGTGGTTAAGAAGGGCTCAAAGATCAAATCTTGGAAAGACTTAAAGGGTAAAAAGATTGCGATTGGCGATCCTAGTTCTTCATCGGGCTATGTTTATCCAGTTGCGGAACTTTACAAAAAGGGTTTGAATGTAACCAAGGACTGCAAATTAGTTAATGTTAAGGGTGACGATCAAGAAGTGTTATCCGTTTTGAATGGGGATGTTGATGCCGCATTCGTCTTCTCAGATGCACGTAATATTGCCGCTAAGGATGACAAGAAAGCAATGACCGATGTTGTGCCAATCTACTTTACCAAGTGGATTCCAAACGATACTATTGCGGTTAGAAAAGATATGCCTAAAAAATTCAGAGTTAAGTTAGCTAAGGCTTTCAAGAATATTGCTAAGTCTAAGAAGGGTAAGCAAATTATCGAAAGCATTTATAACCATTATGGTTACGTTGAAGCTAAGGATTCCGACTTTGATGGCTTACGTCAATACCAAAAGATCGTTAACAAAGCTACTGGTGGCAGTAACTAAAATAGAATAATTTAATTGAAAGGGCTCACCATTACGGGTGAGTTCTTTTTGTTTCTATATAATATATCAGTTAAAATAGACATAAAAGAAATGAAGAAAGAAGAAAAATATGAAAATTGCGGTTTTGACTGATAGCTCGGCTTATTTGACTAAAGAGCAACAAGAAAAATATCAGATTGATGTTCTGCCTATCCCGATTATTTGGGGGAAGAAAGTTTACCATGATTTAGTTGATATTGGCTATGAAGAGTTTTATCAAAAATTAAGTGAAGAAAAAGAATTACCAACAACTTCTCAACCTTCAATCGGTGACTTAAAAGAAAAAATTAATGAATATGTTGAGCAGGGATATACAGATGTGATTGTGATTACTCTTTCAAGTGGTATCTCCAGCTATTTTTCAACGGTTCAAAGTGTTGCTGCAGAGGAAGATCGTATCAAGGTTCATCCATTTGATAGTAAGATTACTTGTGCAGGTGAAGCAGATTATGCCATGCTAGCAAGGCGACTAGTGCAGGCAGGAGCCAATATTGATTTAATTATGCATGATCTCAAGGACTTGCAAAAAACAATGGATGTGCGCTTCATGGTGGACGATTTGAGCCATTTAAAGCGGACTGGACGTTTATCTAATGCGGCTAGCTTTGTTGGTACGTTGTTCAAGATTAAGCCGATTTTATCGATGGATGTGCAAAATGAAGGCCATATTTCAGCGATTGCGAAAGAGCGTCAATATAAACGTGCATACAAGCATGTGCAAAATGATTTTGATAATTTGACTAAAAATATGCCGTATAAGATTCAGGACACAATTTTTGATTCACTTGATCCTGAGAAAAAGCAAGAGTGGCTGGAAGATTACCAAGCAAAGTTTCCTAAGTATAAGTTCGATACCAGCATTATCGGACCAGTTGTTGGCGTGCACGTGGGACAAGGAACAATGTCGATGATTTGGTGCCGTGATTTGGATACTTATTTTGATGAAAATGGGCGACCAATTGAAGGAATTGAGTCAAAAGTGGTTGAAGATCCAGCGTAAATCAACAAAAATAATTACATACATATGAAAGCCTTTACACATAAGGGCTTTTTTCTTTATAATATTAGCAGCATGAAAACTTTTTGGAGATAAATTTACAGAAAAGGATGAGAATATGTCAGAAAAGAAATATGTCGGCAGTATCGAAGCAGGCGGTACTAAATTTATCGTAGCTGTGCAAGATGTAGAAACGGGTGAAGAGGTTGCTCGTGACCGAATTCCAACCACCACTAACAAAGAAACTTTAGAAAAAACAGCTGAATTCTTTAAAAAGCATCCCGTTGATGCTTTAGGTATTGGTACTTTTGGTCCGATCGATATTAACCCCAACTCTCGTACTTACGGCTATATTTTGGATACACCAAAGCCAGGTTGGTCAGGAACTAATGTGAAGGGCTTCTTTGAAAGAGAATTAGGTATTCCAGTTGCCATGACGACTGACGTTAACGCATCATGTTATGGTGAATATGTTGCTCGCGGTCGCGATGATTCTAAGAGCTACTTCTATGCAACAGTTGGTACTGGCGTTGGAGCTGGAATTGTGCAAGCGGGTAAGTTGCTCGGTTTGAATAACCATCCAGAAATGGGGCACATGTTGGTTCGTCGTTATCCTGGTGATGATTATGAAGGCCATTGCCCATTCCATAATGATGCTTGTGTTGAAGGCATGTCTGCTGGTCCAAGTCTTGAGGGCAGAACTGGTATCCCTGGTGAAAAATTGTCTCGCGATAACAAGGTCTTCACTTATTCTGCATATTACATTGCTCAAATGCTCTTCAATGTTTATATGGCTGCTCGTCCAGATGTAATGATTGTTGGCGGTTCAGTTTTAAATGAAGATGATTTGGTTAAGGTAAGAAAGTTCTTTGATGAATTTAACAACAATTACATTGCCACACCCGATTTGAATGAATTAATTGTGCGTCCTGCTGTGGCTCACAACGGGTCTGCAACTCTTGGCGATTTTGAATTAGCTAAGAATTTGCTCAAATAAAAAAGCATAGATAAATTGAATAAGCAATAAAAAGGCTCAACTCGTTAAGAAAGACGTAAGGCGAGCCTTTTTTGACGTAATTTGACCTAAATGCGCGTAATATTAATTCTAGAAACGTAACCGGTTTATTAAGAAAGGAGCCCAACTATGAACAAATCAGATAGTGGCTTAAAAGACAAAGTTATCGGTAAAGTGAAAGAAGTCGAAGGTAAAATTACCGGCGATAAATCACGCGAAGTCCAAGGAAAAGCTCAACAAGCCAAGGGCAAAGTTAAGGACAAAGCCAAAAAATTAAAGGATGATCTGGAAAAAGACCATCAAATAGATGAAGATTGTTAAAGACTCAGGTCGACTAGCAATAGCTAAACAGAAAGCAAATAGGTGATCCTATGTTATCATGGATCTGGGTTTTAATCGTTGGCGCTATAATAGGTCTAATAGCTGGTTTCATAACCGGCAAGGGTGGATCAATGGGATTTATAGCTAATTTAATAGCAGGGCTGGTTGGTTCAACCTTAGGCCAAGCAATCTTTGGTTCGTGGGGGCCGCAAATGGCTGGGATGGCAATCGTACCATCAATATTGGGAGCAGTCATCTTGGTACTAGTGGTTTCCTTTGTACTAGGGATGCTTAGAAAAACTGAATAAAAATAGAATAAGAGAAAAAAGACATGCTGGGCATGTCTTTTTTTGTGTTTCATGTGAAACTATTTTAGCTTTTTTCGTTCATTTTCTTTCTCAGCTAAAAAACGTTGCTTAATTTCTTCAGGCAAAAGACTAGGGACCGTCTTGTCATAAAATTCAAAGAATATGGGTGCCTTGTTAGAGTCATTGCTCTTGGGATATAAGGCAAAGTCACTTTCGCTAAACGGTAAGCTGATATTACCACGTAAAGCATTGATAATCTCACCGAACATATGCAAAACATAACGGCGCGTCTCAGGCTCTAATGACATGATTACGCGACTGAAACGGACAGTGCCTAATAATTTATTGGCTGTAATCTGGAACACATCGGTAATGTTCAATTCATCAAAAGCTTGAAAGAGGGCATCCCAGAGTTCGCCGCGTTGTTTTTCAGGAATGCTGTGATTGAAATCGATGAGCGAGTGGCGCAATGAGCGAGCACCTGAAGTTAAACTTTCAGCTAAAACAAAACTGTCACGCCCCACGGCCCAGCGGCGAGGATCATGTTGTTGGACCATCGGTGCAGTGCTTTTGACGATTAAAACGTGTTCAGGATGATCAAGCATGGTGCCAATGATTGAAGCTTCTGGGAGGTAGGTCTTCATCTTGGGTAATGCACGTACAAAGCCAGGTGCTTTCCAGACTTGGTGGAAAAAGCCGGGGCCGTCAAAGCTAAAGGCCTTGATAATACGGTCCTGCAAATCAGGCTCAGCGACACTTAAAGCATATTCAGCGTAATTGCCACCTTTAGAGTGACCTGCTAAATATATTTTGTCATGGGGAAAGGCGGCAGCCATTTCTTTGAGATAATTGGCAGCAACATCTTGACCATAAACTTTGGGCATGTAGTTCATATTCAAGTCTTCGTTCCAGCCGATGATTGAACTGTCGGTTCCGCGGTAAACGATGATAATTGTATTATCGGTTAGGCGAAAAGTAGCCGCGGTAAATTGAAGTGGATAAGGATCCTTTTCCAGCCGATTGGTCCAATTAAGGATTTTGATGTCGCCTAGACGAGGTGATTTAGGTAAAAGAAGAATTTGATCGCCAGCTAAATCTTTCATTTGAACTTGAAATGAAGGAAGGACGTGTAATTTTTCTGCGACTTCACTTAAGGTATGTTCCTTAGCAGATTTGTCGACGGGTAAGTAGATGATTGAGGCGAAGAGGGATGCGTCCACGCTATTAAAAGGCCGTTCTTTAAAAGAAAGATCTCCCCGCCAACGTAAATAATCAAGTGTTCCAGCCATAATCTCATCCTTTCATTAATTAGGCAATATTACTATTTTACTAAATTGTCGCGCCAAAATAAAAATCTCAAGCTAATGCTTGAGATTTAAAATGATTTTACATACCACCACGGGTATAACTAATACGGGTAATATCAGGATATTTACGTAGATTCATGACAATAGAATTCTCATCCATTTTATTATTAATGATTCCGTCAACGTAGAAAACAATGTGGTCATCACTCACGTCGAGAATTTTAACAGTAACATTTTCGACGTGATTATCTGCTAGTTCTTGCCTGATTTTAGATAAAATATGATGCTGATTAATAGCCACAATTTGAATATTAAAACGAACATGTGGCGTTATTTTGTTGATAATGACATCATCGTGAAAGATCATTTGAATGATAAACAATAGGGCGGTTGATAGGATACCGATGAAATACATGCCAGCACCAACAGCCATCCCGATGGCGGCAGTTGCCCAAACTCCAGCGGCAGTAGTTAAGCCTGAGACCTGTTCTTTTCTAACTAGGATTGTACCCGCACCAATGAAGGAAATTCCTGTAACGATCTGGGCCGCAATTCTTGATGGATCTAGTGCAATGTCATGCATGCTTAATAGATCGGTAAATCCATATTTAGATACGATCATGAATAAAGCAGAAGCAATCGCAACTACGATATGAGTTCTCACACCCGCGCTTTTTCTCTGAATCGCCCGCTCATAGCCGATTAATGCGCCACAAAAAGCTGCGACAACAATTCTAAGTAGCCAATCTAATTCGGTTGTAATTGGAGCTAAAGTTTGCATTATTTAGTCCTCATCCTTTGTATAATCAACAATTATTATCATTTCTATTTTAACGTAAATGCAGAAAAATTATAGTCTGGGGAATTTTTTTGAACTTTTTTCAAAAAAAGACTTGCACAGTTTCCATCTATATGGTTTAATAAATACTGTTGTCGGGTAAGACAACGAAGAGTTGCTGACTTAGCTCAGTTGGCAGAGCACCTCACTAGTAATGAGGAGGTCGGAGGTTCGAACCCTCTAGTCAGCATTAGAAATACGTTTAAGTCTTTCAAAGAAGTTCAATGAAACTTGATTTGAAAGGCTTTTTTGTTACTTTGAATTAATGTGAAATTCTTTGAAATAATAAGAATTTTTTTGAAATTAACACAATTCAAACACACAGAAAAAATGCATGTGTTTAGAGTGTGTTTGAGCGAAATTTGAGAGTACTAAATATGGTGATTTAACAGGCTTTAGAGCCTGTTTTTTTATGTGTTTTGTAGTATATAATAAATTTAAGATATTACTATTCTAAAGTTTAAAGTAAAAGTTATTTGAAAAAGGAAAGTAAATGACAACTAGTATAAGAAAATTTCAACAAGATATTTTAGATGATAGTAATTTGAGTCATTTATTGAATGAAGCCTATGCTATTTCAATTAAGATTAAAGATAAAAAAATGGAAAATTGGTGTCATTATGAGTTATCAGGATATCCTAATACTGATAGTGTTCCGAAATATAGAAAGATTTCTGTTAGATTTGTAGCAGATGGGGAATTTAGAAAAAATATTCCTGCTGAAATTCCAGATGGTTATCAATTTTTAAATTATCATTCGGTTACCAATCCTATATCATCTTTATTAAAGTTGACACAACAAAAAGAACATCAGGTGGTGTCTTTTGAATTTACAAGTGAGCTTAATAGGAAGTTATGTGAATTGTATAATCAAACTTCTGATTTTACATTTAAACAACAAGCTAGTGTAAGTCAATTGGTAGATATAGAATCCGCAGTTAAAGAAAAGATTGTTAATTGGGGAATGCATCTTGAGCCAGAACTAAAAAAAGATATTGATGTTAAAGATGAGAAACCTCAAATGATAAATAATTATAATATCTTAGGTAATATACAAAATAGTCAAATACAACAAGGAAATACTAATTCAAAACAGAAAAGAAGTTCTATTAAAGACTTAATAGGTAATTTATTTGGAAGTTTATTTGGTCATTTATTTAAATAGAGTATAAGTAAAACAGGCTTTAGAGCCTGTTTTTTTGTGTGTTAAATTATTACCAAAATAGTATTTTAGTGAAAAATAAATAAATCGAAACTGTCAAATCTTTTGTGTAAATAGTTCTTTCTCGTAAATTGATTTTTTAATTATTTATTTAATCAAAGTAGGATTCTAAG
>NZ_PCZI01000021.1:0-37430 GCF_002554085.1 Lactobacillus sp. UMNPBX1 | reverse complement strand
GAAATTAAGGTTAGACTAATGGTTCACAACCTACCGCAAAAATATTGACACTTACCTCGAGGGCCAAGCGGTCATCAAAGTCGCTAAACGGTGTTATAATATTATCAGATTGAAGAAATATTATATTCAACAATTAGGCTGATAACTTAACGGTAGCACTCTTGTTCTGGTGTACTGCAATACACCACTAGTTATTAAATTGGGGAGTAAGAATAACGATGAAGCGATTTAAATTTTTAGAAACTAAGCGGACACCGCGTTATAGTTTACGTAAGCTTAACGTTGGTGTGGCTTCGGTATTATTAGGAGTAACCATTTTTGGAATTAACTTTACAAATCATTCTGTAAAGGCAGCAACCACAGAAAGCGTTGAAAGTTTCAATAGTTCAGCAAACAGTAATTCGCAACAAACTTTAGCAGCTGTATTGACAACTGCTGGACAAACTAAGGGTATTAATGCAATTGGTGCAGTGAAAGTGCCTGATAGTCAAAATGATGCTAATAAGGCCATCGATGATGCTCTTAACAAGAAGAATAGCGGAATTAATGGAGCAACCAATATTGATCAAACTACTAAAGACAAGTTGAACCAAGCAGCTACTGATGCAGCAGATAAAGCAAAAGAAGCTATCACCAAAGCTACAACAAACAATGATGTAGCTACTGAACAAACTAATACTCAGAAAGCAACTAGTGCAACAGGAAAAGTTCAACAAAGTAGTGCAAGTAACAATGCAACAGCTAATAATTCTACAGAAGCTGCGACAACCTTACAATCTGCACCAAAGACGCAAGGTAGCGCTGACACTGATATTAAATCATTAGCAGCTAAATCAGCAGCAAAATTAGCAGCTAAGAATTTATTGGCAATGAATTTAGTGAAAAATCCTGGTACTGATATTAAATCATTAGCAGCAAGATTAGCAGTTACGAATTTAGCGGCAAATCCTGGTACAGTAGGTCAAAATGGCAATAATACTCAGCCAGCTAAAGAAAATCAAGACTTGGCCAATAAGACTAATCTGACTTCTTCAGATAACTACAGTTCTAATATCTATAAAGGTAAAGATGGAAATTATTACAAGATTGTAACTATTTATGGTAATGACTACGTTTACCATGCTGCTGATATTCAAGCTAGTGGTGCTGATCGGAATGGGAATCCTAAACAAACAGCTGAAGATATTAAAAATAATATCAGTATTTCTAAAGAAGATTTAGGAAATGGTCAGACCCGTTGGACTGTTACTTTCTTCCCTAAGATGGGATTACAAAATGCTGACAGTAGTAAATTACATGGGTTAATTTCTGCAAAATTTGGTATTGCTCTCACTTCTGACTACCAAATCGTTAGTAATGTTGACGTGAAAGTAAAAAATAAAACTGATCAAAAATATACATATTATAAATTTGAGCCCGGTAGCAGTAGCGCTACTGACAGTACAGTACAAAATCCACCATCTGAAGTAGACTTTTCATTTAATCCTAACACAGATGTTGATTCAGATACTGGTTTAATTAATAGTGAAACCCTGCCAGCTTATAACAATAAATATTTGCAAGGCTCATACTATTTCACTACTGATACTAATCCTGGTGCTAATAACTTATGGCAGACTTACTTTAAAGATGCATATGATGGGTCCCCTTATCTAGGTGGCAATCATGACTTTCATTTTAATACTTTTAAAATTGCAAGTGAAACTGGAGTTGACGGTGCAAAATATGGAGACTCAATCATTTATGACACACGGGGTGGAGTTAATGGCGTATTTAACAGTGTTAACTTTAACCAAGCAATGGAATTTAAGTCACATGGTTACGCAAGTAAACTTGTGTGGAATGATCTATCACAACATTCTTCTTATGTTATTTCCTTTACTACGCAACACACAGACTCTCATGAAATAGGTTTGATTACAGGTTCGGGAAATCAACAATTCTCAGGAATCTCAGCTAATATTTATTCTTTTCAGGATGTCTACTATAACATGATGTCTAGCTTATATGGTGAGCAGAGAGCACTGGATGCAGATGGTAAACCATTAAAAGCTAAAGATATTATTCCTAATTGGGATGATGCCAATAATTATATGGCTAATAATATTAAGACCGACTATTTAAATAATGCTCAAATTAATGTTTTGCGGAATAAAATTCAAAATAACATTACAGACTCTGATGCTTTAAAGAATATTGCTAATGAAGGAAATTCTTTAAACGATGCTATGAAAAATCTTGGTAATAGTATCGGACAGTATGATTCTGATGGCAAGTTTACTAATCATAAAGTCGATACAACTAAGGCTTCAGATAGTTATAAATATGCTGATTCAGATAAAAAATTAGCTTATGACAATGCGACAAAAGCAGTAAGTAATATAATTTCTGTAGAAAAGGGTACAGTTAACAAAAGTAATGGTACCTATGCAGATCTAAAGACGGTAAAAGCGCTTACTGATGCTGAAAATAATGCTTGGAACGAACTTAATGGTGTCAAGAAGAACGCTACGGATGCAATAAAGGCTATTAATGATGCTGCAACAGCTAAGAAAGCAAGCATTAATAACTCTGCTATCTTAACTAATGAAGAAAAATCCACGTTAGTTGACCAAGCACAAAAACTTGCTGATGACGCAATTGCTAACATTAATAAAGCAACAACTAACGATACAGTAAAAACTGCTAAGGACACTGGTGTTCAAGCTATTAAGAACATGCCAATTCCAACAGCTTCTAAGACCAAGAATGACGCTAATAGTGATCTTGATAACACAGCTGATGCTGCTAAGCAGGCCATCGATAAAACTTCAGGTTTAACTGCTGATCAAAAGCAAGCAGCAAAGGATCAAATTGACCAAGCTGTTACTGCTGCTAAAGACAACATCAATAAGGCTTCTGATGACACAGGTGTTGCAGATGCAACGGATGCAGGTAAGCTCGCAATCGACAAGGTAAGTGCAAAGGCTGCAATTGATGGAGCACTGACTGAAAAGAATAATTCAATTGATACTGCTCCTAACCTGACTGATGAAGAAAAGAAAGCTGTGAAGGAACAAGCTAATAAAGCCGCTGATAATGCTAAATCAGCTATTAATACAGCTCAAGATAATGATGCTGTTAAGAAAGCACAAACTGATGGAGTTAATAACATCAATGGAATTACAGTTCCAACTGATTCTGATGTTAAGAAGAACGCTAATAGTGATCTCGCTAAGACAGCTGCTGCTGCTAAGCAGGCCATCGATAAAACTTCAGGTTTAACTGCTGATCAAAAGCAAGCAGCAAAGGATCAAATTGACCAAGCTGTTACTGCTGCTAAAGACAACATCAATAAGGCTTCTGATGACACAGGTGTTGCAGATGCAACGGATGCAGGTAAGCTCGCAATCGACAAGGTAAGTGCAAAGGCTGCAATTGATGAAGCTCTTAACAATAAGAAGAGCGCAATTGCGAAGGTGCCATTAACTGCTGAAGAAGCCAAGCCTTTAAACAACCTGGTAGATCAAGACGCTGATGCTGCTAAGGCTGCAATTGATGCCGCTACTACTAGTGCAGCTGTTGAAACTGCCAAGAACAATGGTGTTGAAACAATTAACAACATCAAAGTTCCTACTACTTCTGCAACTAAAGACGATGCCAACAAGGCAATTGATGCTGTTTTAGCTAAGAAGATTGAAGAAATCAACAACGCTAACTTAACTGATGATCAAAAGCCAAGCCTTATTGATCAAGCTCAGAACGCAGCTACCCAAGCTAAGGAAAATATTCGGAATGCTTCAACTGATGAAGACGTTCAAACTGCTAGGAACAACGGAATTGCTGCTATTGAAGAGATTACTGTTAAGAGTAATTCAGTCGATGACCAAGATAATTCTGCAACTAATGCGGGGGACAGTAGCCAAACTGGTCATATTCAAAAGGATAAGTTCCCAGAAGGCACTACAGTTACAGTTGGCGATGATGGTACAGCTACAGTAACGTACCCAGATGGTTCGAAGGATGTCATTGCTGGTACTGATTTAGTCATCGCTCCTAAAGGCGAAGATGTTCTTGGAAGCAAGTATCATTCACACAAGAATGGTTCAAACTCTAGTCAAGCTGATAGAGTTAAGGGAGCTTCTACTACTAATGGCAGCATCGCAAACGCTGGTAACAACCTAGCTGTTAAGGGTGAAAGTGATAATGCTATTGGTAATAACAAGGCTACTAGCTTAAAGACATTACCACAAACAGGCACTAAAGATACTTCAATTTTGGGTATGCTTGGTATGCTTTTAGCTTCACTTGGTCTATTCGGATTTAAGAAGAAGCGCGATAAAGAATAATTTATAATAGTTTTTTATAAATTCTATTGGTAAAAGTATCTAGAGAAAGTTAATTCTCAGATTTAAAAAGACGATCGAAAACTTTTGAAAAATTGTTTTTGATCGCCTTTTTGTGTGAAATGAAAACAAGATTCTACGTAAGCGTAAAATAACCGAGTATCTAGATTAGTTTTAGATTTCAATTATGATTAATTTATCAATATTTTGGAGGTTATTCATATGTCAGAAAAAAAGCTAATCGTCCCTCTTGCTCGTGAGCCAAAAGCTAAAAAGTCTAAGTCAGCTCGTAATCATTTACTGCTTTCTTTAAAGAAAAATGACCTAGAATTAGACTTCCAATGTCATTAAGTTAAGCTATTGACATTGGAGAAAAAAACAATTAAAGCATCATTTGGCTTTAGATAGCCAATTTGATGCTTTTTTGCGTAGGCAAATAACCAGTCTATGAGTTCTTGTTTATTCTGATCTGCTGTTGTCATGTCGTTTAATAAGTCCTTTTTTGATATCACGTTCCATAAGTTGACGAACTATGTTCAGGTAGTCTTCTGGAATAGTGTAGCCATGATAGAAATATGGTACTTCACCATCGATAGAAATACCACCAGTTTCATCACCTTTAGGCGATGGACTAGGATTATCTGTCTTGCCACTTAAATAATCGGCTGATGTGTGTAGTACATCTGCAACTGCATTAAGTGCATCAATTCCTGGTCTTTGATTCTTCCAATTGTAAATGGAGTTTCTACCTAAACCTGCCTTGTCATTTACTTCACGGAGATTCATTGCCACATATGCCAGAGATACTTAAGCTAGTAAACTTTTATTATTCGAAACTGCATTTTTATCAAACTACAGCGGAAAAAGAAAAAGTTTATCATGTTAATCCTAAGAGAGCACAAAGATTGGCTCATAAGGCCACGCAAAAGAAAGCTATTGGTACCAAAGCACAACAAGCTTTGAAAAAACAATTTGAGCAGTCAAAGATAGCCAAGAAAAAGGTAAAGAAGGATAGGAAACGTGAAGAACAAGAAAGACGTTTCTTACAAAAACAAGTCAAACGTCGAGAAAAACACCGTGGTCATTGATGTCGAAAAAGCTCGCAATTAATTTTGCGGGTTTTCATTTTGGAAAATATGCTATAATTTAAGTAAAGAAAAAGGAGATACAAAGACCTCCTTTGTAGTCCGCTTTAAGAGCGGCGGTTAAGATTATTTTTTGCGGTGAACGCTACTCAATAACTCTTCCAAAGTTATTACATTGAGCGGCGTTTTTATTTTTTGTCGTGATGATGGTCGATGTAAGTTAGCAGAGCTAACACAAACGTACCGAACAAAAGCATCAAAGAAATACTCTCGTAAACCGACATGGTTGAACCCTTTCTGCAGTATATTGACCATAGGCCTCACCTCCGGGAGGAAAAACAACCGCCGCTCATAAAACTTTCTGCGAAAATAATTGTACAGAAATTTTGTTTGCAAAAGAAGACGAACAAGATAAAAAAGCTCGCAATTAGTTTGCGGGCTCTTATTCATGCAATTGATTATATTTGTCGCCCCATTTTTCCATTTCTAAAATTAATGGGGTAAGGGTCTCACCTAATGCAGTTAATTGATAACTTGTTTTAGGTGGTACTGTTGGAAAAATAGTTTTATCAATAATTTGATCACTTTTTAGCTCTTTTAATTGAAGTGACAACATTCGTCTGGAACAATTAGGCATCAATTTCTGCAATTCATTAAAACGACAGTGTTTTTTCTTGATTAAATGATAGATAATAACACTTTTCCATTTACCTGAAATAATTTGAAGTGTACTTTCAACAGGACAGCCTTCAGAGCAGTTATAAATATGACGTGGCATTCTTTCACCTCGATATAATAATTCAATTCTAAATCTTTAAATTTAATCAAGCTAGGGAAAAATTTGTTACTTAGTAAGGAAAAATTCACTTCTTGTTTTTATCTATGGCTTACTTACAATTAATTAGTAAATAAGGAAGGAAGATAAAAATGAAAGCAATTGGATTCAAAAAACACTTGAAGATTGATGATCCTGAAAGTTTGATTGATTTTGATATGGAAAAACCTACTGCTAAGGGTCATGACTTGTTAGTAAAAGTTAATGCAGTTTCAGTTAACCCAGTAGATGTTGGAGTTAGAAAAAGTGGACATATGGTCTTAAAAACGCCTAAAGTGATCGGTTGGGATGCATGTGGTGTAGTAGAAGAAGTAGGGTCGAAAGTTAGTCTCTTCAAACAAGGTGACAGGGTATTTTATGCAGGTTCATTTATTAGATCAGGCAGTGATAGTGAGTACCAACTAGTTGATGAAAGAATAGTTGGTCATGCTCCAAAGACTTTAAAAGATAATGAAGCGGCTGCAATGCCTTTAACCTCACTTACAGCTTATGAAGCCTTATTTGAACAAATGGGTTTAACTTGGAATCAAGAGAATAATCAGAGTAAAGCGATCTTGATTATTAATGGTGCTGGGGGAGTAGGATCAGTAGCTACACAATTGGCACATTTAGCAGGATTAACAGTAATTGCAACTGCATCCCGTCCAGATAGTATTAAATGGACACAAGATCACGGCACAGATTATGTTGTGAACCATCGTGAAGACTTGGTAAAACAAGTAAAGAAATTAGGATATAAGTATGTTGATTACATCCTAGAATTAAAGGATTTAGATGGTCATTGGAAAGAAATGTGTGAGTTAATTAAACCAGAGGGACACATTGTTTCAATTACTGAAAATCATCGTCCAATAAATTTAAGGTTGCTTACCAAAAAGAAAGCACACTTTTCGTGGGAATGGATGTATACTAAATCCTATTATCAAACTGAAGATATGATTAGTCAGCATGATATTTTAAACAAAATTGCCCAGATGTTAGATAATGGCAAACTTAAATGCACTATGACTAAGTCATTAGAACCCTTAAATGCAATAAATTTACGAAAGGCTCATAAATTAGTAGAAAGTGGTCATATGACCGGTAAAGTTGTGGTTTATGACTGGGAAAACTAAGCATTAATAGAAAGCTCGCAATTAATTTTGCAGGCTTTTAATTTAAAAAATATGCTATAATTTAGATAAAGAAAAAGGAGATCCAAAGACCTCCTTTGCAGCCCGCTTTAAGAGCGGTGGTCGATATTATAAAAACGTTGAAAACGTCGCCCTATAACTCGCCAAAGTTATTACATTGAGCGGCGTTTTTATTTTTTGTCGTGATGATGGTCGATGTAAGTTAGCAGAGCTAACACAAACGTACCGAACAAAAGCATCAAAGAAATACTCTCGTAAACCGACATGGTTGAACCCTTTCTGCAGTATATTGACCATAGGCCTCACCTCCGGGAGGAAAAACAACCGCCGCTCATAAAACTTTCTGCAGTAATATTATACCGAAACTTTGTTTGCGAAAAAAGACGAACAAGTAAAAAAGCTTGCGATTTGCGGGCTTTTCTTGTATCTAAGGTTCTTTAAACTGATTAATATCAACGCCTTCAAGTTTAAGCAACTGAATTTTCTTATCAATTCCACCGCCATAACCAGTTAAATTGTGATTAACACCAACAACGCGATGGCAAGGGATGATGATACAAATATGATTTCTGCCAATAGCACCACCAGTTGCCCGAATAGGTAAGTGGTCCTTATCTTTTGCAGCCTGTACGGCAATGTCTTTATAAGTAGTTGTCATCCCGTAAGGAATTTTTAGTAATGCTTGCCAGACTCTTTTTTGAAAATCAGTACCGATCAAATGTAATTGAGGAGTAAAATCTGGTTCTTTGCCTTGAAAATAGATATCTAACCATTTTTTAGTAGAAGCTAAATATTTATTTCCTCCTTCTGAATACTCTTTATCAAGATTGTCACCGTAGTAGCGATCAGTATCTAGCCATAAACCAATAAGTCCTTGTTCATTACTAGCGAGCAATATTTTGCCAATAGGTGAATTATAGTAAGAAACTGTTTGCATGTTTTTTCTCCTATGATAAAAATAAGATGCTACCATCCATTATGATTGGTAGCATCTTATTAATCTAATTTATTTTCTTAGCTTGTGCACCTTATGGGCTAGAACCATTTCTTTATTGCGATCTTCATAGATCATATCCTTGATGTAATTCCATGGGATTAACAAAGGCGTTTTGCTATTTTTACGGAAAATGAAGTCTGCGTGTCGTCTTTCCAAGTGACGCAAATATCTTTTAGCATTTTGAATCTTAGTATGGTGTTCCAAATGCAATCGTGGTTCGAAATCGACGATTTTGTGTTCAGCGTTGAAAATAGGTCTAACTTTATGGTGCCAGTTCTCAGCACTAGAGATATGATCGCTGACCTTTTTTCCGGCTTCTACGATATTCTCTTTGGTTGCTGGACTTTTCTGATCCTTAAACTCCGCATGTGGATCTAGATAGTAGTTGCCCAAACCATCTTGACGATAAAGTCGTATTTTCTTGAATGTCTTATTTTTCTTGTCCATTCTTACTTCGATAACGTCACCATTTTTGTGATTCATTAAATACATGTGATGTTTTCTAGTGTAATTTGCACTTTTCATGATCAGAAATCTCACCTCTACATTAATTATTCTGAAACGATATTATACCAGTATTTTAACTATATTTTTGCTTTACGAGTATAAAAGTTTATAATTTTTAAAAAGAAATTTCAATTCTTGAGAATTAGAGAAGGAAAAAATCCTAATGAAGGAACTTAATATATTTTATTATGCTACCATTTGGAGTTTTATATATTGGAATATGCTGTGCTACATATTTAAACTTAATTAATTTTATTATTAATTTTGTCTGGCATGTTTTGTTTGATAAATTACCTGTTCCTAGTTAGGCTTTACCGTTTTTTATTTGTATTCCTTAGTGAGCTATAGTTTTAGACAAAAGAATAATTAGGGAGGTATTTTTATGAACGAAAAAAACGATGCAGTAACTGGTGCTTCTTTGATAGAGAATCAAGAAGAAAAAGTAAAAAGCCCATGGCCAGGTCCTAAAGGCATGATTCCTGTAACAAGTGGGCGTGCTGACGATGCTAATGTACATAATCGTGCCTACTTAGACAATATCTTGGTGGAGATGCGTTTGCTTGATTCAGTTGAGCCAGACTTAACAACTGAGATTTTTGGTAAAAAATATGCCTCACCTTTAACTCTGGCTGCAGTCTCTCATTTGAACAAGGTTTTACCAGATAAGACACGTAAGCCAATGCAAGAAAAGGCACGTGCGGCTAAGAATACCAATACTTTAAATTGGATTGGCATGGAGTCAAACGAAGAATATGCCGAAATTGTCAAAGAGGGCGGCGATACAGTTAGAATTGTGAAGCCTTACGCAGACCATGATAAAATTATGGGCGAACTAAAACAAGCAGAAGAATTAGGTGCCGTAGCTGTTGGAATGGATATTGATCATGTGCCTGGTGATAATGGTAAATATGATGTAGTCGATGGTATTCCACTAGGACCGATTTCATTTAGCGATCTTGAAAAGTATGTTCATGCAGTTAAACTGCCGTTTGTGGCTAAGGGCGTGCTATCCGTGCGTGATGCCGTTAAGGCTAGAGATGCTGGTGCCAAGGCAATAGTTGTTTCACATCACCACGGCCGCGTTCCATTTGGCGTGCCACCACTAAAAGTTTTGCCAGCAATCAAGCAAGCACTAAATGGCAGTGGAATGACCATTTTTGTAGATGGATCATTGATGACAGGCTACGATGCATACAAGGCTTTGGCATTAGGCGCAGATGCTGTACTGATTGGTCGAGGGATTCTTTCTGAATTGTTAAAAGATGGGCAAAAAGCAACAGAAGATAAGATTAAGAAAATGAATGAGCAGCTTGCACAAATGATGTTGTATACTGGCGTTAGAGATACTAAATCATTTGATCCTAGTGTGTTACATTTTGATTAGGATAGAAAAATGAAATAGTTTATTTTTTACAGTTTACTATAATTAAGTGGCTATTAGCCTATAATAAAGGCGTTTAAAGCTATACTGAATAGTGTTATGCTTAACTCGGACGTTGTTATAAGGTAATTATTTAAAAGTAATTAGTTGTATACGAAAACATGCTTAGCTCTGGTAAAAGCTAAGCATGATGTCCCATAATATTGAGCCGCTTGTAGATTATACTACAAGCGGTTTTATTTTAGATGAAAATAACAAGTATTTCAAAAAGTGAGTATCTATGTTTTGCTATTATGGAAATGGATTGATTTAGAAAATGATGCTATTGAAATTTCATTATGAGCGGGGATGCAAAACCTTTTTTAAAAAGCATAAGAATGAGCAAAAGATAATTAAGCAGTTAATCGATCAAGCGATTACTAAGGAATTGGCAACTGGTATGACTAAAGTGAAGATCGCTGCAATGACTCGGATTGAGGGAAAATCAATTTACGAGTTTCGCCTAAATTTGAAAAAAGCGGGTTCAGCGAGAGTCGCTTTTGCAGTAAAGGATGAGCAAGTACTAGTTCTTTTGATTACCTCTAATTTACAGAAGGATAGTTTTAGTCATGAATTAGAAACTGTTCTGAAAGGAAGTCATTATGCGTTTAATTCCAATTAAGCAGGCAGAGACTTTGCTCAAAAAAATCTGTAGTAATAAAAGTAAATATGTAGAAATTAAATTATTAACGGCAAAAAAGGATCGTTCAATTAGTGTGAAAAATGATGGTAAAAAGCTAATTTTAACTGAAGATGGCTATTTGAACTTTACGCAGGAATATGAATTGACTGATCCAGCTGTTGGCCGTCATGCAGTTTTAGCGGCTTTTAAAAAGGAATTTCCGCGTAGTAATCGTGCGTATCTGATTGCTAAATAGTATACTTTAACTATAAGAAAAACTATCAGTGCTGATCAGAAAGGAAGTCTTTTTATCAATGAAATATGCAGAAAAATCTCCGGCATTATGGGATGCCATTCATCATGAAGAACAGCGCCAACAAGACACCATCGAATTAATTGCCTCTGAAAATATTGTTTCTGATGCAGTTCGTGAAGCACAAGGTTCTGTTTTAACTAACAAGTATGCTGAAGGATATCCTGGTCGGCGTTATTACGGCGGTTGTCAATATATTGATCAAGTTGAGCAACTGGCTATTGATTATGCAAAAAAATTGTTTAACGCAAAGTTTGCTAATGTACAGCCGCACTCTGGATCACAGGCTAACATGGCAGTTTATCAAGCACTTTTGAAGCCAGGTGATGTCATTTTAGGTATGGGAATGGATGCTGGCGGTCACTTGACTCATGGATCCAAGGTTAACTTCAGTGGTAAGGAATATAAGTCTTACAGTTACGGCCTAAATGTTGAGACTGAAGAACTAGATTTTGATGCCATTCGTGAAATTGCTCTTAACGTTAAACCTAAGTTAATTGTAGCCGGTGCTTCTGCGTACAGCCGCATCATTGATTGGCAAAAGTTCCGTGAAATTGCAGATGAAGTTGGGGCATACTTAATGGTTGATATGGCTCATATTGCTGGCTTAGTAGCAACCGGTCAACATCCAAGTCCTGTTCCAGTAGCTGATGTAGTAACTACAACTACACATAAGACCTTGCGTGGCCCTCGTGGTGGGATGATTTTGTCCAACAATTTAGAAATTGGTAAGAAAATCAATTCCGCTTTGTTCCCAGGCATTCAAGGTGGGCCACTTGAGCATGTCATCGCAGGTAAAGCGCAAGCATTTTATGAGGACTTGCAACCACAATTTACAGATTATATTAAGCAAGTCATTAAAAATGCTAAGGCAATGGCAGAAACTTTTGCTGAATCGGACAATATTCGTGTCGTATCTGGTGGTACTGATAACCATTTGATGATTATCGATATTACTAAGACTGGTATTACCGGTAAAGATGCTCAAAATTTACTCGACTCTGTTCACATCACTACCAACAAAGAATCAATTCCAGGCGATCAACGTTCACCATTTGTTACTAGTGGGTTGCGGATTGGTACGCCAGCAATTACTAGTCGTGGCTTTGATGAAGCAGATGCTAAGAAGACTGCGGAAATGATTATTGAAATTTTATCTGATCCAGAAAATTCCGCAACGATTGCCCACGTTAAAGAAGAAGTTCAGGCATTAACTAAAAAACATCCAATTGAATAATTTGTGTAGCAGAATTTAGCCGTCCTAGTTCTCAGCTGGGGCGGCTTTTGTTATAATAAAAAATTAAAAATAATGGAGTTAAGAATGAAGGAAACGTGATTATTTGGAAAAATTAAAAAGACATAAAATAGGCTTATTTTCAGCGATTATGCTGGCCTTGAATTCTTTAATTGGTTCGGGTTGGCTTTTTGGTTCAGGTTCTGCAGCACAAATTGCAGGTCCAGCCGCAATTTTATCTTGGATTTTAGGTGCAGTAATTATTATCTCAATTGCATTGACTTATGTAGAATTAGGTTCGATGTTTCCCGAAAGTGGTGGGATGAGTCGATACGCTCAATATAGTCATGGGCCGTTATTGGGCTTTATGGCTGCTTGGGCTAACTGGATTTCGCTAGTCACATTGGTACCAATGGAAGCCGTAGCTGCCGTGCAATATATGAGTTCTTGGCCCTGGAGCTGGGCTAACTGGACTAAAAATTTTATTAAAAACGGCAGTATTACTTTTGCTGGTTTAGGTGTGGTTATTATTTTTATGCTGATTTTTACAATGATCAATTTTTGGTCAGTTAAAATCATGACCCATTTTACCAATTTGATTTCTATTTTTAAGATCTTATTGCCTACTTTGACGATTATAGTTTTAATTGCTTCAGGTTTTCATGGACAAAACTTTGGCAGTAATTTACATGAATTTATGCCTTATGGTAGTCGGTCCATTTTTGAAGCAACTTCTGTTTCAGGAATTATTATGTCTTATGATGCCTTTCAGACGGTCATCAATATGGGTGGGGAATTGAAAAATCCGCGTAAGAATATTGTGCGTGGGGTATTGATTTCAATGTTAATTACTGCGGCAATTTACATTATGTTGCAAGTGACGTTTATTGGTGCAGTTGAGCCAGGCATGTTAGCTAAAGTAGGCTGGCATGGAGTTAACTTTACCTCACCATTTGCGGACATTGCTATTATTTTAGGCATTAATTGGCTAGTGATTTTGCTCTACCTAGATGCATTTGTTTCACCATTTGGGACAGGGGTAGCATTTGTAGCTACGGCCTCAAGAGCCCTAGCGGCAATGACACACACACGTCATTTGCCAAAATGGTTAGGTAGATTGAATCAAAAATACTTAATACCACGTTATGCGATGATTGCTGACTTTGTTTTGGCGATTATTTTAGTAAGCTTATTTAGAAACTGGAATTTACTAGCAACAGTAATCACGGCCTCAACTTTGATTGCATATTTAACTGGTCCAGTTACGGTAATGACTCTAAGAAAGAAAAGACCAGATCTTGATCGTCCATTTAATCCTGGTTATATGAAGTGGCTAGCTCCAGTTGCCTTTATACTAACTAGTTTGGCAATTTACTGGTCAATGTGGCCAACGACTATTCAGGTGATAATTGTTATTGCCTTGGGTTTGCCGATTTATTTTTATTATGAAATTCACTACCAACATTCAAATTTAAAAGAACAATTACATAGTAGTTGGTGGATGATCGGTTATTTGATTTTTATGTCACTCATGTCCTTTGTGGGCAGTAGCGGTTTTGGTGGTCAGAACTGGATTAAGTATCCATTTGACTTTGTAGTAATTATCATTATTTCTCTCGCCTTCTATTATTGGGGAATTAAGACAGGGTTAAAGAAAATCGATCCTTATGCTGAAAAAATTGCGCAAAATAAAGAATAAGTAAAAAAACTGTTGGGATTTTTGGTCTCAACAGTTTTTTGTTCGCTATTCTGCTTCATCAAGATACTTATTTAGTACCTTGAAAACACCGTTGTCGTTATTAGTAGGTGCAATAAATTTAGCAGTCTTTTTAACGATATCTTGACCATTAGCCATGGCATAACTTAAACCAGCAAATTTTAACATTTCAAGGTCATTTTCACCATCACCGAAGGCAATTAATTCACTTCTTGGCACGTCTAAATAAGCTAAAAATTCCTTTAGCCCTGCGGCTTTATTTACACCTTCAGGAATAATATCCATGTAGCTCCAACCACTAGTTGTGACGTGGATTTTTTCTGTACTACGGCTGTTGAAGCCATGTTCTAATTCATGTCGAATCTTGCTGGGATAGTCCATTGTGATCTTAGTGTATTGGTCATCAGCAGGAATTTTATTAAAATCATCAATTTCGATGCTATTAGGATAAAAATAATGATGGGACCGCTTGTATTCTGGTGGTGTACTTTTTAAAAAGTAGGAGTGCTTAACGCCACTGATTAAAATGTTTTGGGCTGCACCAGGATAGCGTGCGTGCAAATATTCAATAAAATTTAGGATGCATTTTTTTGAAAAGCTTGTTGTACGAATAATTTTTCCATCGCGAACTAAGACCGAACCATTGTCGGCAACAAAGTCAATAGAATCGATAAATTCGCTAAAGTCATCAGCCAAACGACCAGCTGGGCGGCCGCTAGCAATAATAAAATGTGCCCCGTGTTGATGCAGACGAGTTAAAATCTCGCTAAACATTTGATGATCGTATTGTTTTTCATCGTTAACAAAAGTACCGTCAACGTCTACAGCAACGGCCTTAAAGGGAAGAGTAGTCATCTAATTACCTCACTAAAATTTGATACCGTTAACAGTTTACCATTTCTTGCAAGTGCTTACATAAATTATTTATATTATGTTTAACAATAAATTTGAAATTTACGAGGTAGAAAAAATGACACCATGGTGGAAAAAAGCAGTTGTTTATCAAATTTATCCTAAGTCATTTCAGGACAGCAACGGTGATGGCATAGGTGACTTACAAGGAATTATTGCTCGTTTAGATTATTTGGAAAATCTAGGAGTTGATGCAATTTGGCTTTCACCGGTCTATCAATCTCCCGGTGTGGATAATGGCTATGATATTTCAAATTATGAAGCGATTGATCCGCAATATGGCACGATGGCTGATATGGATGAGTTGATTCAGAAAGCTAAGGAGCATCATATCCGAATTGTAATGGATCTGGTGGTTAATCATACATCTGACCAGCATCAATGGTTTGTGGAGGCACGAAAAAGTAAGGATAATCCTTACCGAGACTATTATATTTGGCGTGATCCTGTTGATGGACATGAGCCCAATAGTTTGAAGTCTGCTTTTTCTGGTTCAGCTTGGAAATTTGATGAGCAAACAGGACAATATTATTTACACTTCTTTGCGGAACAACAACCTGATTTAAATTGGAAAAATCCAGAGTTGCGGCAAAAAATCTACGATATGATGAACTTTTGGCTTGATAAGGGGATCGGTGGCTTCCGAATGGATGTGATTGAATTAATTGGTAAAGATCCCGACAAAATGATCCGTGAAAATGGTCCGATGCTTCATCCATATTTGCAAGAAATGAACAAGAATACATTTGGTGATCGAGATGTGATGACGGTGGGCGAAACTTGGAATGCGACACCGAAGATTGCAGAAGAGTACTCAGATCCAGCACGTCATGAATTATCAATGGTTTTCCAATTTGAGAATCAAGCTTTAGACCAGCAGGAGGGAAAAGAAAAGTGGGATTTAAAGCCGCTAGACTTAGGCGAATTGAAAAAGGTTTTAGTAAAGTGGCAGACAGAGCTTGATTTTAATCATGCTTGGAATAGTTTGTTCTGGGAAAATCATGATATTCCGCGCGTAATTTCACGTTGGGGCAATGATCAAAAATATCGGGTGCAGTGTGCTAAGATGTTTGCGACAGTTTTACATTTGATGCACGGCACACCATATATTTTTAACGGTGAAGAAATTGGTATGACTAATTGTCCGGTAAAAAATATTGATGAAGTAGAAGATATTGAAAGTGTCAATATGTATCATGAACGTCTGGCTGAAGGTTATGACAAAGATAAACTAATTCATGCGATCAATGTTAAAGGCAGGGATAATGCTCGTCGTCCAATGCAATGGAATGATGAGAAAAATGCCGGCTTTACTAAGTCAAAGCCATGGTTGACAGTAAATCCTAACTACAAAGAAATTAATGTGAAGAAGGCCTTGGCTGATCCTAATTCGATTTTTTATACTTACCAAGAATTGATTACTTTACGTCATGAAAATGAGATTGTGGTTAATGGTGACTTTAAGTTGGTTCATGATACTGGTGATGAAGTTCTTGCATATTATCGTATTTTAGGTACTGAAAAGTGGTTGGTGGTTGCTAACCTATCTGGTGAAGAGCAACAGTTTACGTCGACCGATCGCATTAAAGAAAACTTGCTTAGTAATTATGCTGTGCGTAATGATCTGCATGATATTACGCTTAAGCCTTATGAAGCATTTGCAGTGGCAATTAGATAAGCTAAAATTAAAAAGAACTTGAATTATTAACTTGAAGATGTTATTCTAGTTATCGTTAATCGATTAATCTATGATCTGTGATATGATCATGGCAAAGGAGTAATAAATTATGAAACAAGGTATTCATCCAGAATTTCAAGAAGTAGTTTTCATGGACTCAGCAACTGGTGCTAAGTTCTTAGCTGGCTCAACTTTGAAGCCATCAGAAACTATTGACTACGAAGGCGAAACTTACCCATTAGTACGTGTTGAAGTTTCATCAGATTCACACCCATTCTACACTGGCAAGCAAAAGTTTGCTCAAGCAGATGGTCGAATCGAAAAGTTCAACAAGAAGTACGGCTTGAAGAAGTAAGCCTTTTATCTGGTGGAAGCAGTCCCATTGGGGCTGCTTTTTTCGTTAGAGATTATTTGGCAGAATGCATGAAAGACAGTATAATGTTTTCTGTATAAAAATGTTTTTATGGGAGTAAATATTCAATGAAAATGCAAATGGCGGAAATTGCCAAGGCTTTAAATACTACTTGTGAAGGTGACAATCAAACTGTTATTACTTCTGTTGCCTTTGACTCCAGAAAGATCACAGATGGTGGATTATTTGTACCACTTGAAGGTGAACGTGATGGGCACGAATTCATAGCTAGTGCTATTAATAATGGTGCTTCTGCTACTTTATGGAAAAAGGGGCATCCGAACAAGCCAGAAGATATTGCGGTTATTGAAGTTGATGATCCACTTGCTGCTATGCAAGAGCTTGCTCGCTATTATTTGCGTAAGGTTAATCCAACCGTAGTGGGAATTACTGGTTCAAATGGTAAGACTACTACCAAGGATATGATTGCTGCTGTTTTGTCTAAACGCTTTAATGTACATAAAACTCAGGCCAACTTTAACAATGAGATTGGTGTGCCAATGACCATCCTTGAGATGAAGCCAAATACTGAAATTTTGGTGCTTGAAATGGGAATGGACAGACCAGGTCAATTGCATCATTTAAGTGAATTAACCCATCCAGATGTGGCCGTAATTACAATGATTGGTGAAGCTCATATTGAATTCTTTGGCAGCCGCGACAAGATTGCAGATGCTAAGATGGAAATTACTGACTTTTTGCGTGAAGATGGCGAATTTATCTTCAATGGGGATGAACCATTATTGCAAGAACGTGCTGAGAAATTGGATCAAGCTAAAGCAACTTTTGGTTTTAGAGATGAAGATACAGTTCATGCAACTGGCTTTAAGAGTTATATGCATCATGCTACCTTTACAGTTAATGATTCAGAGCAAAAATTCTCAATCCCAATGATTGGTAAACACAATGTTTCTAACGCAATGGCCGCAATTAGTGTTGGTCGTCATTTTGGTGAAAGTGATGAGGAAATTGCCTCATCATTGTCTAACTTTACCCCAACGGCTAATCGGATGGAGTGGGAAAAAGGCGATGCTGGCGAAAGCATCATGAGTGATATCTATAACTCAAATCCAACTGCTGTTAGAGCTGTATTGACTAGTTTTGGCCAAGTTGAAGTAAAAGATAATGGGCGCAGAATTGCTGTTTTAGGTGATATGTTGGAATTAGGTAAAAACTCCCCTGAATTGCATGCTGGCCTTGAGGATACGTTAGATCCACAAATTATTAACGAAGTTTACTTATATGGCTCTGAAATGAAGAATTTGTATGATGCTTTACAAGATAAGTATGAGCCAGAGCATTTGCATTATTATACACAAGAACAGACAGATCGAATGATTGACGATCTGAAGAATGATATTAAGTCGGATGACATTGTTGTATTGAAGGGTTCACATGGAATGCACCTGGAAAATGTCTTGGCCCGACTAAGATAGGAGAACAATTTTTTTGAAGTTTTCAGAATTAGGATTAAATGACGCGCTTCTTAAGGCAATTAAACGCTCAGGCTTTGAAGAAGCAACGCCAATCCAGGAACAGACTATTCCCCTTGCTTTGCAAGGCAAAGATGTAATTGGTCAAGCCCAGACTGGTACCGGTAAGACAGCTGCGTTTGGCTTGCCAATTTTACAGATGATCGACAAAAAAGAAAAAGCAATTCAAGCGGTTATTATTGAACCAACGCGTGAACTTGCTATTCAGACGCAAGAAGAATTATTCCGTTTAGGTCGTGACGAACATGCTCATGTTCAAGTGGTCTACGGAGGAGCAGATATTGGTCGTCAAATTCGCTCATTAAAACATCATATACCATCAATTTTAGTTGGTACTCCAGGGCGATTACTTGATCACCTTAAGCGTAAGACAATCAATTTGGATCAAGTTAAAGCAGTTGTTTTAGATGAAGCAGATGAAATGCTGGATATGGGCTTTATTCAAGATATTGAAAGTATTTTGAAATATGCTAAAAACCGGCAACAAACTTTGCTCTTTAGTGCAACAATGCCTAAGCCAATTTTGCGGATAGGCGAAAAATTTATGGATCACCCAGAAATTGTCCGCATTAAAGCTAAGGAATTAACTGCTGATTTGATTGAACAATATTTTGTTCGTGCTAAAGAGTCTGAAAAATTTGATATTATGTGTCGACTAATTGACGTGCAGGGTCCAGATTTGGCTTTAGTCTTTGGTCGCACCAAACGTCGCGTAGATGAACTTACGCGCGGTTTGCAAGCGCGTGGCTACAATGCGGCGGGAATTCACGGTGATCTATCGCAAGCGCGTAGAATGTCAGTTTTGAAAAGATTTCGTGAAGGTAAGCTAGATATTCTGGTTGCTACTGATGTAGCTGCCCGCGGACTTGATATTTCAGGCGTAACCCACGTTTATAATTATGATATTCCCCAAGATCCGGATTCATATGTTCACCGTATTGGTAGAACTGGTCGTGCGGGGCAAAATGGAATCTCTGTTACTTTTGTTACGCCAAACGAGATTGGCTATATGAGAACCATTGAGCAATTGACTAAAAAGAAGATGTCGCCGCTTCGTCCGCCAACAGATGATCAGGCATTACATGGTCAATTAAAGCAAGCAAAAATTGAAATTGAAGATTTGATGAACGGTGATTTGGGTAAATATACCCAAGGGGCAAGTGAGCTGCTGGATAACTATTCAGCTCTCGACTTAGTTGCAGCCTTTTTAAAGAACTTGGCTAAAGATGAGGTTAAAGTCAAGATTACCCCAGAAAAGCCGTTACCATACAAGGGTGATGGTCGCCGCCGTCGTGGTAAAGGTCATGGCCGTAGCGATAATAATCATGGACGCGATAACCACCGCCGTCGTAACAATAATTCATACCGCCAAAATGGAACCCGCGGTAAGTGTGGTCGTGGCAACGGACATGAATTTGTAATCAAGAATAAGAAAGATTAAGATTTTATCTTAAAAAGGGAAGTTGTAATTTTTACAGCTTCTTTTTTGTATTATAATGATGTCATTGTGTGAGGTGAAAATAATGATTAAAGGAGTAGGAATTGACTCGATTGAAGTTGAACGAGTTAAGAAGATCGTGGACAAAGGGGATGCTTTTGCCAAAAAAGTATTAACTCCCAAAGAATTTGATCAATATCAAAAAATGGCAGGCAAACGTAAAGTTGAATACCTAGGCGGACGCTTTTCATTAAAGGAATCTTTTTCTAAAGCAATGAGAACGGGTCTGGGAAAGTATATTGGTTTTCAAGATGTCGAAACTTTATGGGATGATTTAGGTCATCCCGTTATGACTTCAACTAAGTTTGATGGAAATATTTTCCCAAGTATCACACATGATAATCATGAAATTATTACATTTGTAGTTTTGGAGGAAAAATAAAAATATGGTTCCAGGCTATCACCGTCCAGCCGTTGTAAAGGTAAATTTGGGCGCAATTAGAAGAAATATAAAAAATGAAATGAAACATCTTGCAACAGGGCAAAAGATGTTAGCTGTAGTTAAGGCCAATGCTTATGGTCATGGTGCAGTTGAGGTGGCTAAAATTGCGATTGAGGAAGGTGCAGCAGGCCTTTGTGTAGCTATTTTAGATGAGGCCTTGCAATTGCGTCATGCTGACATTGTTAAGCCAATTTTAGTTTTGGGAGTAGTTTCTCCAGAATACGCTCCAATTGCGGCCGCAAACAATGTTTCATTAACGATTCCTAACCTTGAATGGCTAAAGGAAACAGAAAAATATCTTGAAAAGGAACACTTGCAATTAAAGGTTCACATTGGCGTAGACTCAGGGATGGGACGGATCGGTTTCAATGAAGATGCTGATTTCGTTGCCGCTAACGAATTTTTGCAAGATAATGATAATTTTTACGTTGAAGGGATGTTTGCCCACTTTGCCTCTGCTGATAGTGCGGATGATACTTACTTTAAGCATCAAGTGAAGAAATTTGCTCATATGAGAAGCTTATTAACAGTAAAGCCACAATGGATTCATGTAGACAATACGGCAGCCAGCATTTTTGATAAAAATATTCCGAGCGATTGCGTTCGTTTTGGTATTGGGATTTATGGCTTAAATCCATCATCTAATCCATCTAGTCCTGATTTAAAATCATCAATTCCACTTGAACCAGCAATGTCATTTGAAAGTGAATTAACTCATGTTAAAATGATCCATCAAGGTGATGGTGTAGGATATGGGTCTACTTTTGTAGCTGATCAAGATACAATTATTGGAACTGTGCCTGTTGGCTATGCTGATGGCTTTATTAGAAAGTTTCAAGGCTTTAAAGTTAAAGTTGGAGACGAATACTGTCCAATTGTCGGCCGAATTTGTATGGATCAATTTATGGTCAAAATGCCAAAGAAAATGCCGTTAGGAACTAAGGTAGTCATCATTTCCAATGATCCAACAGCGCCAAATAATATTAAGGCCGCCGCAGATTATGTTGATACTATTCACTATGAAGTAGCATGTTTGTTAAACGATCGTTTACCTCGTGTTTACTATGAAAAATAAGTTAGGCAATAAAAAAATGCTTCTAGAACAAAAATCTAGAAGCATTTTTTGGTAGATCAGTTTTTTAATCCTTAACAGGGTGTTCAATAAAGACACCTGGATTTTCATCACTCATAATAGTCATGCCGGCTTGCAAATCTTCGATTTCAGAAACTACGAAACCTTTTCTTTGTAACTTATCAACAATCGTTCTCATGGTAATATCTGAGACACCAGCGGGGAGAGTAAAGAGTGTTCTTCTAACAAAATTACCTTCGAGTTCGCCAGCAGCTGCATCAAGTGTCATTACACTAGACATATTAGTGTGCTTAGACACAATCTTGGACATCTTGATCAAGTTACCACGTGTATTGTCAGATAAAACGGTCAAAACGTATGAACCATTTTTAACATCCCACGCATCTGACAACATATCAAGCATTCTTGAGTGAGTAAGAATACCATAAAAATGATTATCTTCATCAAGGACAGCAATATAAGGCAAGTCCTTAATGTTGAAAAATACCTTGAAGAATGGTGAATTGACCTTAATTGTCTTAGTGGCATTCTTAAGTAAGTAAGTTACTGGTAGATTCATATCGCCACCTTGTGACTTATGACGGTAGATATGCATCTTATAAATGTTACCACGGAAAATAGTACCAGTATCGTCAACGATTGGCACACATCTGTAGCCTGAATCTTCTAAAACTTTTAAAGCTTCTGCTAATGTGGCTTTTTCATTAACTGTTGTTAAATAATCTTTTTTAATAACTAAAGATTTAATAAGCATGAGTTCGCCTCCGAAAGTGAGAAATGTTTCAAGTAATTATAGCATAGTTGATGAGTTAATTAAATATTAATTAAAGTTCATCTGAAGTAACAACTATATTTTAACAATAGTTAGACAAATAAAAAAGCATCTCTAAAAAAGAGATGCCTTTAGATGAAACAAGTTTTAGATTATTGACGAACCTTAACGCCAGTTTCCTTAAATGCCTTGTCCATAACCTTCTTCAATTGATCTGCAGAAGCAGTCATCAATTCTTGTTCCTTGTCACTTAATGGCATTTCAATGACTTGTTCAAGACCCTTACGGCCAACAACTGCAGGAGTACCAATATGAATGTCATGTAAGCCATATTGACCGTCCATAGGAACTGAAAGTGGAAGTACACGGTGTTCATCGTTCAAGATAGCCTTAGCGATCATTGCTGAAGCAGTACCGATTCCGTAGAAAGTAGCACCCTTCTTGTTAATGATGTCGTAAGCCATGTTAGCAACTTCCTTGTGGATGTCTTCAAGCTTAGATTCATCCATACCGTGAGCCTTAACCCAGTCACTAACCTTTACGCCACCAACATTGTTGTAGCTCCATGCTGGGAATTCAGTATCACCGTGTTCACCAAGCATGTAAGCATTAACTGAACGTGGGTCAACATGTTCCATTTCACCGATAACCTTTTGAAGACGACCAGTATCAAGTGAAGTACCTGAACCGATAACACGATCCTTAGGGAAACCTGACATTTTCCAAGTTGCGTGGGTTAAAATATCAACTGGGTTAGCAACAACTAAGAAAATACCTTCAAAGCCTGATTCAACAACTGGTTCAACGATTGATGATAAAATCTTCAAGTTCTTGTTAACAAGGTCAAGACGAGTTTCGCCTGGCTTTTGTGGAGCACCAGCAGTGATAACTACTAAGTCTGCATCCTTACAGTCAGGGTAGTCAGCTGCATAGATATTCTTTGGTGAAGTCCAAGGGGTAGCATCAGCTAAGTCAATTGCGTCACCTTCAACGTGTTCCTTAGCGATATCAATAATACCCAATTCTTCGGCGATACCTTGTTGTACCATTGAGAATGCGAAGGTTGAACCTACAGCACCATCACCAACAAGAATAACTTTACGAGGTCTTTCATCTCTTGGCATAAATAAAAATCTCCTTTTTTATTAGTGATATTTTTAACAAAATGAATTATACCATGATAGCAAGCATTAATAAAATTATTATTTCCTAATTGTGCTATTATATGTAAGATTGTGTGCATAGTGAGGAGTAAAAATAATGAAGATAATTGCAGGTTTAGGTAATCCAGGACAAAAATATGATAAAACAAAGCATAATACTGGTTTCATGACAATGGATCATTATTTGAATGAAAAGGGTTTGTCACTGGATAAAGATAAATTTGAAGGTCATTGGACTAAGCAAAAAATAAATGGTGAAGATGTAATTTTGCTTGAGCCGCAAACCTTTATGAATGAATCAGGTCGTTCAGTTAGTCAAGTGGCTAACTTCTTTAAGGTTGATCCAGCAGATGTGCTAATTATTCAAGATGATATGGATATGCCAATTGGTAAAATTAGAATTAGAGCTAATGGCAAATCTGGTGGACATAATGGAATTAAAAGCATCATTCGAGATTTAGGGACGGAAAAGTTTAATCGTTTGAAGATTGGTATTCGTCATCCGAAAAATACAACGGTTGTTTCATGGGTTTTGACACCATTTAATGATGAACAACAAAAATTGATGGATGATGCATTTGCGACAAGTGTAGATATTATTGACGACTTTATCAGCGGACATGGTAGTCAATATTTAATGAATAAATATAATTAAAATGCGTTTAACAGAGATTTTAGATAAAGATCAAGATTTAAATAATTTTATTTCAAAAACAAAACAAGTAAAAAATTCACTAATCACTGGCGCTAATGCCGGTGCTTTTAGTCTATTGCTAAAACAGATAACAACTAAATTAGCAGCTCCACTTATTTTAATTGAAGAAAACGAAAGTAAAGCACAAAACTTATATGGTGAACTCAGTGCCATTATGGCAGATGAAACTGTGCAAATTTTTCCAGTAGATACTACAATTGCAACGCAAACGGCAGTTAGTTCGCCTGATGAACTGAGCAGCCGAATTCAGGCACTTAATTTTTTGTTAAGTGGTAAGGCAGGAATAGTGGTAACAACGCCGCAGGGGCTGCAATACAAACTGACCAATCCAACTGATTTTGCGCAGGCAAAGCGGAGTTTTGAGCCAGGTCAAGAATATGAACTAAAAGAACTCAATGAATGGTTGCTTGCTTCAGGGTATCAGCGTGATTCTTTGGTAGCACGGCCAGGCGAATTCGCCATCCGTGGTGATATTTTAGATGTTTATCCACTAGATCGAGAAAATCCCGTGCGAATCGAATTCTTTGGTGACGAAATAGATACAATTAAGGAATTCGATTTAGCTAGTCAACGGAGTCAAAAAGAGTTAGACAAAGTAGAAGTTGCAGCAGCTCAAGATCGAGTTTTTACTAAGGATGCAATTGCGGCAGCGGCTAAGAAAATTGAACAAGATATGGCCAATGCACCAGCTCCCGCTAAAGCTGTCAAGGACCACTTTGCGGCAGTTTTTGATGAATTAAACGATGGCGGTTTACCTAAAAACTATGCTTTCTTAATTGACTATTTGCTTGAAATTTCTAGTAGTTTACTCGAATATTTGCCTAAAAATGGGCAGATTTTATTTGACGATTTGCCTTTAATTAATCAAGCGGTTGAAACAGTTGATAAGCAAAACGCTGCTTTTATTAATGATGAACTAAAAACTGGTGCAATGTTGCCAGGGCAAAGCTTGCGGTCAGATTATACAAAGATTCTGAGCAAAGATAAGCACCATCGCATTTATTTCTCATTGTTTCAACGAAGCATGGGACGACTGCGCTTAGGCCAGATGCTCAATTGGTCAACACGTGAGCCAGAACAATTCTTTAGTCAAATGCCGCTGATTAAGTCAGAATTAGAATCTTATCAAAAGGCGGGGCAAACCGTCATTTTACAGGCTGATAATGAAAAAAGAGCACAGCAAATTGATCAAACAATGGTTGATTTTGGCTTAAATTTACCAATTGTTGGTGCAGACGAAATTGTTGAACAACGGACACAAATTGTAGTTGATGGCTTTGTTAGTGGCTTTAGTTTACCAACAGTTAAATTGGTATATCTAACGGAGCGTGAACTATTTAATAAGCGTCCACAACGTAAAAAAAGAATTAAGACACTGGAGAATGCCCAGCGCTTGCGCAATTATACTGAACTGAAGCCAGGGGATTATGTTGTTCATGTTAACCACGGGATTGGTCGGTTTGAAGGAATCAAGACTTTAGAAAATAATGGTACCAAGCGTGACTATATTACGATTACCTACCAGCATGGTGATCAGCTTTTTGTACCAGCAGATCAATTAAGCTTAGTACAAAAATATGTTGGTTCAGAAGGTAAGACACCACATATTAATAAGCTAGGTGGTAGTGAGTGGGCTAAAACCAAGCGTAAGGTTCAATCTAAAGTTGAAGACATTGCGGATGATTTGATTGAACTTTATGCCAAACGTGAATCAGAAAAAGGCTTTGCTTTTTCACCTGATGATGATCTACAAAAACAATTTGAAGATGCCTTTCCTTATCCAGAAACACCTGATCAATTGCGATCGGTTAAAGAAATTAAGCAAGATATGGAAAGCTCGAAGCCAATGGACCGTCTTTTAGTGGGGGATGTTGGTTTTGGAAAAACTGAGGTAGCCTTACGAGCAGCTTTTAAGGCAATTCAGGATAATAAACAAGTAGCCTTTTTAGTACCCACCACTATTTTGGCGCAACAACACTATGAGACGATTCAAGATCGCTTCAAAGATTTCCCAGTCAATACTGCTATGCTATCTCGTTTTCAAACGCCAGTTGAATCAAAGGAAATTATTGAAGGGCTAAAAAATGGCAAGGTAGATTTGGTTGTTGGGACTCACCGTATTTTGTCTCAAGATGTAAAATTCAAGAATCTAGGATTGTTAATTGTTGACGAGGAGCAGCGGTTTGGCGTTAAGCACAAGGAAAAGTTAAAGCAGTTGAAGGCAAATATTGATGTTTTGACATTAACAGCTACGCCAATACCGCGAACGCTTCATATGTCAATGGTAGGTGTGCGTGATCTCTCAGTAATGGAAACGCCACCTCAAAACAGATACCCTATTCAAACTTATGTGATGGAACAAATTCCTAGTGTAGTAAGGGATGCATGCTTGCGTGAAATGCAACGTGATGGACAGGTCTTTTATTTACATAATCGGATTAGTGATATCGATGAAACTGTCGAAAAACTGCAGGAATTGATGCCACAGGCGCGAATTGCAGCTGCCCATGGTCGAATGAGTCAGAATCAGTTGGAAGATATTCTTTATCGCTTCCTGAATCGCGAGTTTGATATCTTGGTTACGACTACGATTATTGAAACAGGAATTGATATGCCCAATGTCAATACAATGATCATTGAAAATGCTGACCACTATGGTCTAAGTCAGTTGTATCAATTGCGGGGTAGAATTGGCCGTAGTGCTCGTTTGGCTTATGCTTACTTCTTGTATAAGCCAAATAAAGTTTTAACTGAGGTTGGTGAAAAACGGCTTGATGCGATCCGTGACTTCACTGAACTGGGTTCTGGTTTCAAAATAGCAATGCGTGACTTATCAATTCGTGGTGCTGGAAATATGCTGGGTGCACAACAGCACGGCTTTATTGATAGCGTTGGTTATGATTTGTACTCACAAATGCTGGCTGATGCAATTCAAGACCGTAAGGGGAAGACAACAGTCAAAAAGTCAAACGCAGAAATCGACCTTGGACTTGAGGCTTATATTCCAGATTCGTATATCGGTGATCAAGAAGAAAAAATTGAATTTTACAAAAAGATTAAAGCCGTCTCAAGTCAGGAAGAATTAGGTAAAATTGAAGATGAATTAATCGATCGTTTTGGTGACTATCCAACGGCCGTCGAGAATTTATTAGCTGTTGCCGGTCTAAAGGTTGATGCTGACATGGCTCAAGTGCTCAATGTGGTTAAAACTGACGATAAGATTAAAGTGGAATTTACGAACGCAGCTTCACGCGAACTTGAGGGACCTAATATTTTTAAGGCATTGGAGCATGTAAGCTTAAAGGCTCGCATTAGTATGAATCAAGAAAAAAGAATGGTTGTCTTACTATTGTTGCCGGATAAAATGAAGAATCGTGTTTTATTCAATGAACTGGCAACCTTTTTACAGGCAGCAAGCGACATTGTACAAAGGTAACTGTAGGAGAAAAATATGAGGATTGATAAATTTTTAAAAGTTTCACGATTAGTTAAGAGAAGAACCGTAGCTAAAGAAATGGCTGATCAAGGTAGAATCAAAGTCAATGGTCGAGTTGTAAAATCAAGCTACGATGTAAAAATTGATGATATTATTGAAGTAGGTTACGGCGCCAAAACCATCAAGGCTAAGGTGTTAAATATTCGCGAGACCACGAAAAAAGCAGAAGCAAGTGAACTGTACGAGCTAGTTGATTAATGACTTTTGATTAAATCGTTGTTATACTTGACTTAGTATAGTTATTTAGTAATTAGGGGATTAAACAATGAATCATGGTCCACGTATATATAATTCGTTGAGTCCAGAAGAGCAGAGGGCGCGTCTTAGACGTAAACAGGCTAAACTAGAGAAAGAAACACACCGCAAGCGGTTGAACGTAATTATGGCAGTTTTTGCTATCATTTTCGTTGCTTTAGGTGTACAGATTGCAATCAAGATTTCTCAAACTGGACGACTGAATAATCAAGTACAAGCTGAAAAACAGACTTTAACTAAAGTAAAAAATAAGAGAAATGACTTAGAAACTGAAAAGCAGGATTTGAAGGATCCAAATTATGTTGCTAAGCTGATTCGTTATAAATTCTATTATTCTAAATCAAATGAGAAGATTTATAACGTGCATGAAAGAAATGATGATAACTAATGGAAAAGTATCAAGCTGGTAATCGGGTGACTGGTGTAATTAATAACATTACTGACTTGGGCATCTTTGTTACTTTACCTAATTGGCATTCTGGTTTGGTTCATCATAGTGACTTTGGCAATAATTGGCTACGCGAACGTCGTCGTTATCATGTTGGCGATGAAGTGCGCGTGGTTGTGGTGCACATCCATAAAGGGAGATTTAATTTATCGATCACTCGAGTGAATGATCCGGAATTAGTTGACCATGATAATCAATTTTCTAAGACAAAGCCAGCTGATTTTGATCAAGTCCTGAATCAAACAACGCGGGATGCTAAAGAAGAAATTGAAAAGCTAAAGCAAGTATTAACTGAGAATTAAGGGATGGTCCGAAAGGGCCATTTTTTGTTAGAAAAATAATGAAAATTAATGATTTTTTTGAACAACATCAGATTGACTTAAAGGATAAAAGACTATTAGTAGCCGCAAGTGCGGGACCGGATTCCATGGCTTTACTAGATATGCTAGTTAATTTGCAAAAACAACTAAGTTTTACTGTTTTTGCGGCACATTTTGATCATCAATTGCGTGCGGATAGCTCATATGAAGTAGAAGTTTTGCAAAATTATTGTGCTCAAAAGAAGATTTGCCTGTTTAATGGCAAGTGGGATAAACATGATCAGCCCCAAACGGGAATTGAGGCAGCGGCGCGAGAGGCACGATATCATTTTTTGACTAATGTTGCTCATAGCGAGCGAATGAACTATTTATTAACTGCGCATCATGGTGATGATTTGCTAGAAAATATTTTGCTCAAATTTATTCGCTCGGGAAATCCTGAAGAGATGAATAGTTTGCAAGACATCGGCTCTATGCATGGCGTTGTTTTGCTTAGACCACTATTAGCCTATAGTAAGCAAGAATTACTCGAATATGATCAAGAGCGTGAAATTGACTATGTAATAGATTCAACTAATACGGAGGATGAGACTGTTCGAAATCGACTGCGTCATCATGTGGTGCCATTATTAAAAGAGGAGAATCCTAATTTAATTAGTAATGCACTGCGTTTTAGTGAAAAAATGAGTCAATTGACGGATTTGGCGGATGAGCAGTTGAATAGTATGAGAACGGTTGAGCCATTTTTGGGTGCTTGGCGAATTAAAACGGACAACTTAAATGATTTATCTACAGAAGAAAAAAATATTTTTTGGCAAAAGATAATCTGGCAAAAATATCATCGCCGGGTAAATGAAAATTTGGGCAATTTTGAGGTGATTGATTATCAAGGTTATAGTTATTTAGTTGAAAATAAGCCACAGAAAACTGTGCAGCCATTTAGTATCGAACTGAATCAGCAATTTGAATTCAACGGAGCTTATTATTTACTAACTACTGATAGGCAAGCTGATTTGAAAGAAATAGGAAGCTTTTGGCTGGAAAGGGATGCACATTTTACTGCGGGAAGTCTAGTACCTGCTAGCAAATTATTGTTGAAAAATGGTCAACGAGTTAAGGCGAAAAAGAAATTTGCAGAAAAGGCAATTCCCTTTGCCTTGCGCTCTTGCTGCATTTCAATTTATGCTGAAAATGAACCTGTTTTTGTAGAAAAATGTTATCAAAAACAGGACTTTATCACAGATGGTAAACATTATTTCCTATACATTTATTAAGAAGTCTTCAAAATAGGTGAAAATGTTAGTGGTTGCAAGCTAATTTGTGATAGAATTTTAAACGTATAACTTAAAGACTTTGCGGAGGTTTTTTATGAAGAATAACCGGAATCGGCTGCTTTCAAACGGCCTTTTCTATATAGTTGTGTTCCTTCTGCTCCTATGGGGAATCAACTGGGCACTCGGCGGCTCTAACAATAGTGGTAGCTCAGAGAATATCAGTTACTCACAATTTGTTAAAGATTTGCGTCAAGGCAAAGTTAAAAACTTTAGTGTTCAACCTGCTAATGGTGTTTACACTGTTTCAGGTAGTTACAAGACTGCACAAACAACAAAGAATCAATCAAATAATAGTTTTGATTTCTTTAGTAATAATTCAAGTAGAAAAGTTTCGCGCTTCTCTACTACCATGTTACAGAATGATTCTACCGTTTCTAACGTGCAAAACTTGGCACAAAAAAGTAATGCTCGGATGACAACTCAAGGAGAATCACAATCTGGCAATTGGATTTCGACCATTGTCATGCTTGTGCCAACCGTTTTGTTTATCGTCATGCTTTGGATGATGATGAACCAAGGTGGCGCTGGACGTGGTGGTGGCGGCGGAATAATGAATTTCGGTCGTTCACACGTCAAGCCAGAAGATCCTTCTAAGAATAAGGTTCGTTTCTCTGACGTAGCCGGTGAAGAAGAAGAAAAACAAGAATTAGTCGAAGTAGTTGAATTTTTGAAAGATCCATCTAAGTACACTAAGTTGGGTGCAAGAATCCCATCTGGTGTTTTACTTGAGGGTCCTCCTGGTACTGGTAAGACTTTGCTTGCTCGTGCTGTAGCTGGTGAAGCTAACGTGCCATTTTATTCAATCTCAGGTTCAGACTTCGTTGAAATGTTTGTCGGTGTTGGTGCTAGTCGTGTACGTGACCTGTTTAACAATGCCAAGAAAAATGCACCAAGTATTATCTTTATCGATGAAATTGATGCCATTGGTCGTCGTCGTGGCAATGGCACCGGCGGTGGTAATGATGAACGTGAACAGACTTTGAACCAATTATTGGTTGAAATGGATGGTTTTGAAGGCGATGAAGGTGTTATTGTCATTGCTGCTACTAACCGTTCAGACGTCTTAGACCCAGCTTTGCTTCGTCCTGGTCGTTTTGACCGTAAGGTATTGGTAGGTCGTCCTGACGTTCGTGGTCGTGAAGCTATTTTAAAGGTTCACGCTAAGAACAAGCCGCTTGCACCTGATGTTGATTTGAAGGAAGTTGCCCGTCAAACTCCTGGCTTTGTAGGTGCAGATTTGGCTAACGTCTTGAATGAAGCCGCATTAGTTGCTGCTCGTCGTAATGGTACTGAGATTACTGCATCAGATATTGATGAAGCCGAAGACCGTGTGATTGCCGGTCCAGCTAAGAAGGATCGTTTGATTTCTGAAAAAGAAAGAAGACGTGTTGCTTTCCACGAAGCTGGTCACTCAATCTGTGGTTTGGTCTTAAGCGACTCACGTACTGTACGTAAAGTTACTATCGTACCTCGTGGCCGTGCTGGTGGTTATAACATCATGTTGCCTAAAGATGATCAATTCATTTTGACTAAAAAGCAATTATTTGAACAAATTGTTGGTTTGATGGGTGGTCGTGCAGGTGAAGAAGCAACCATTGGTGATAAGTCAACTGGTGCTTCTAACGACTTTGAACAAGCTACTCAAATTGCGCATAGCATGGTAGTTAACTATGGTATGACCGAATCCTTAGGTATGGTTGAGCTTGAAAAGGAAGGCGAAAGCAATCCTTACGGCTTTAAGCCATATAGTGAAGCAACTTCAGCTAAAATTGATGAAGCTGTAAAGAAGATTTTGGATGAAGCTCATGCTAAGGCCCTTGAGATCGTTAAGGACAACAAAGAAAAGCATAGAATCATTGCCGAAGCTTTGCTCAAGTATGAAACCTTGAATGAAAAGCAAATTATGGCCTTGTATAAGACTGGTAAGATGCCTGAAAAAGACGAAGATGAATATCCGAGTGAATCAAAGGCTTCAACTTATGAAGAAGCTAAGGCTGCTGCAGAGAAGCGCGAAGTTGAAAAGGCAGAAAAAAAGGATTCAGATCAAGCATTGGCTGATCAAGAAAAAGATACCTTGGAGACTCCATCTGAAAAGAATCATGAAGTTGAAGAAAATAATCCTGAGAATCCCGAAAAGGATCAATCAGAAAATGAAACTTCAACTCAAGATACTCCTGCAGATGATGAGCATAAAGACAATTAAATAAAAGTAGGGCCTGTCACAGGCTCTATTTTTTTAGAAAAGAAGGATAAAAATGAGTGATTATTTAGTAAAGTCAATTGATAAGACTAAAAACTTACGCTTGTTAACCATTACCGCTAAGGGTGTAGTGAGTGAAGCACAAAAGCGGCATGACTTGTGGTCAGCTTCAGCTGCTGTGCTTGGTCGTACTTTAGTAGGATCTCTTTTACTTGCTGGTGCAGAATTGACAGATAAGGAAGAATTGACAGTCCGTTTATTAGGCAATGGCCCTGTTGGTCCAACCATCGTGACAGCTACCTCCGATTTGAAGGTAAAGGGTTATGTTAAGAATCCACATATTGCTTTACCACCTAAGAAAAATGGTCATATTGATGTGAAAAAGGCTGTTGGACAAGGATGGTTTGAAGTAACTAAGGACCTTGGCTTGAAGGAACCATACACAGGTCAGGTACCAATTGTTTCTGGTGAAATTGCTGAAGATTTTGCTTACTATTTGACTAAGTCAGAACAAATTCCGTCAGCTGTTGGTTTGTCAGTATTTGTTAATCCAAATAATTCAATCGGTGAAGCTGGTGGCTTTATGTTGCAAGCACTTCCTGGTGCTAGTGATGCTTTGATCGATAAAACGATTAAGCGAATTGATGCATTGCCAGCACTCTCAACTTCATTTTTGGATGGAATGACGCCAGAAGACTTAGCACGTAAAATCTTAGGAACCGATTGTAAGATTCTTGAAAAAGATGATGTAGCCTTTAACTGTGATTGTTCTAAAGAAAAGTATGCTGGTATTTTGGAAACTTTGAAGAGCGATCAATTGGAAGCAATGATTAATGAAGATCATGGTGCCGAACTTACTTGCAATTTCTGCGGTAACAAGTATCATTATTCAGAAGATGAATTGAAAGATATTTTAGCTAAAAAGAACAAAGATAAAGATTATTAAGGCAAATAAAGCCCTAAGGTTTTAACCAGCGGGGCTTTTTTGATATCATAATAGGGTAATTTTGAAAGGATGATTTGGTGAATAACAGCTGGAAAATTCGCGATATCACCATTCCAAACCGAGTTGTTGTTGCGCCGATGGCGGGAGTTTCAAACTCTGCATTCCGCGTTGTCTGTAAGGAATTCGGAGCGGGGCTGGTTGTCTGCGAAATGATTTCTGATCATGGGATCATTTATGGAAATAAAAAGACATTAAGTATGATGGATGTTGATCCGCGTGAACACCCAATGAGCATTCAAATCTTTGGCGGAAGCGAGGAAACTTTGCTTCAAGCTGCTCAATATATTGATCAACATACCGATGCGGATATTATTGATATTAATATGGGTTGTCCTGTACCTAAAGTAACAAAGACTGATGCAGGTTCGAAGTGGCTACTTGATTCAAACAAGATTTATCAGATGGTTCACGCAGTAGTGCAGAACGTTAAAAAGCCGGTTTCTGTTAAAATGAGAACAGGCTGGGATAAAAAGCATATTTTTGCTGTAGAAAATGCTTTAGCTGCTCAAGAAGCAGGCGCAAGCATGATTGCGATGCATGGTAGAACACGTAAACAAATGTATCAAGGTGAAGCTGACTGGGAAGTATTACATGATGTTGCCCAGGTGCTAGATGTGCCTTTTGTGGCTAATGGTGATATTAGAACACCCGAATTAGCTAAAAAAGCATTGGATGAGATCGGTTGTACTGCAATAATGGTCGGTCGTGCTGCCTTAGGTAATCCGTGGATTCTGAAGGATATGGTTCACTATCTTGAAACTGGTGAAAAATTACAACCGCAAACTGTTCGCGAGAAGGTTGAAACGGCCAAACACCAGTTACATGCACTCGTTAAGATTCACGGTGAAAAGCGTGCTGTACCAGAATTTCGACAACAAGCTGCATACTATTTAAAGGGAATTCCCCGTTCGGCCCGTACTCGTGCTAAAATAAATGAGGTCTGGACGCGTCAAGAAGTATATGACTTGCTCGATAATTTTGTTGATGAATATGAAAAAAGAGAAGAAGCTCGTGCTGCACGACGCGCGGTAATGAACAAATAATGGAGGAAAGATAAATTGGCAAAGAATGAAATGAACGACCAATTAATAGTCCGTCGCCAAAAGATGGAAGAATTACGTGAAAACGGAATTGAACCATTTGGCCGAAGAAAATTTGATCGTCAAGATTTGGCAAGTACTTTGGAAGAAAAGTATGGCAATGAAGATAAGGAAGAATTAAACGCTGATATGCCTAAGACCAAAATTGCAGGTCGTATGCTTGCAAAACGTGGTAAGGGGAAGGTTGGTTTTGCTGATCTTTATGACCGTACTGGTAAGATTCAAATTTATGTACGTAAGGATATTGTTGGCGAAGATAACTACAAGATCTTTAAGAAATCTGATATTGGTGATTTCTTAGGTATTGAGGGTGAAGTTATGAAGACTGATACTGGAGAGCTTACTATTAGAGCCCTTCACGTAACTTTCTTATCAAAGGCTCTTCGTCCATTACCAGATAAGTACCATGGTTTAAAGGACGTTGAGGCAATTTATCGTCAACGTTACCTTGATTTGATTACCAACCATGATAGTTACATGCGTTTTGTTCACCGTACCCAAATCATTCAAGCTATTCGTGACTACTTAAATGGTCAAAACTTCTTGGAGGTTGAAACTCCAGTACTTCACAACATTCCTGGTGGTGCTGAAGCTCGTCCATTTATTACTCACCACAACGCTTTGGATATTAACCTTTACATGAGAATTGCTTTGGAACTTCCACTTAAGCGTTTGATTGTTGGTGATATGGAACGTGTTTACGAAATCGGCCGTGTATTCAGAAACGAAGGTTTGGACACTCACCACAACCCAGAATTTACTGAACTTGAAAGTTACGCAGCATACTGGGACTACCATGATGTTATGGATGAAGCTGAAGGTATTATCCGTGCTGCAGCTAAGGTTGTTTCAGATGACGGTAAGATCACTTACCAAGGTACTGACATTGACTTAGGCAAGCCATTCCGTCGCGTTCACATGGTTGACTTGATCAAGGAAAAGACTGGCGTTGACTTCTGGAAGCCAATGACTCTTGAAGAAGCAACTAAGATTGCGGAAGACCACGACATCCACGTTGAAAAGTTCTGGAAAGTTGGTCACATTATTAACGCCTTCTTTGAAAAGTACTGTGAAGAAACTATTGTTGACCCAACCTTCGTTTACGGTCACCCAGTAGAAATCTCACCACTTGCTAAGAAGAATGCTGACGATCCAAGATTTACTGATCGTTTCGAAATTTACATCATGGGTGAAGAATACGGTAACGCCTTCTCAGAATTGAACGATCCTGACGACCAACGTGAACGTTTCGAAGCTCAAATGGAAGAACGTGAAGCAGGTAACGACGAAGCTGACATGATCGATGAAGATTACCTTCGTGCTATGGAATACGGTATGCCACCTACAGGTGGTTTGGGTATCGGTATTGACCGTTTGGTAATGCTTTTGACTGATGCTCCAGCTATTCGTGATGTTCTTTTGTTCCCAACAATGCGTCCAGAACGTGTTGAAAGCGTAGAAGCTGAAGTTAAGGCTGATATGGAAAAGAAGAATAAAGAAAACAAGTAATATCAAATTTTGATATAAAAATAAATCTCATATCTGTGTTTTGAAACATGGGTATGAGATTTTTTGTTTATTCAAGGACTATTGACATAAAGGTGCTTTGGCTATAAACTGCAAATGATTTTATTTTTGGAGGGATAGATTTATGAAATTAAAAAAGATTGGATCTCTGTTTTTAGCGTTATTCTTTTTTAGTTTAGTGGCTATAGGATTAACTACTAATCAAGCAGTTAAAGCAGATGATGATGAAGATTATCATGCTTCATCTGAACAATTGATAAATAAATTTTTTAATGAGCGTGAATTGTTAAAAAACGGAGCTCGTGCAGAAATTTTAGATGAGTCACAACCTGGGACTTGGTATGAACATACATTTATTATTTACAATGATCAATATCATGATTTTGATCATATGCCTTACGGTACTTATACAATTGCAAATGAAATGTATGTAAAGAATTGGAAAAAGCCAAGTGACCAAAACCAAAGATTGACTTTCTATTCGACTATTAATAATCCTAGAACGGATGCGGCAATTCGAGATAATATTCAAGGCTCCGTTGACATTCCGGCTGGTAAAGACAGCGGATATAGTTTCTGGGTTATTAAGGTTCGTTGTGATAAAGATGGATTAAAAGTTTTATCTCACAAAGATTATGATCACGATCCAGCTTCACCATATTCAGTAAAGCAAGTTAAGAATATTTTCTTAAAGAATTTAACTTTAAAGTCAGCTAAAAAGTCTGCTTTTGTAGGTAATAAACCTAAATTTAAATTTAGCAATATTTCTTTTGTTAACCCTAATATTATTAATGAAGGACGTGGTACTAATTGGAATCGTTCAATGCTTTCACATAAGGGCAAGCTTCCAGTTCACGATTATGATTTTAAAGCACATGTAAGAGTCAATAATTTTAAGCCAAGTAAAAGGAACAGAAATTATGATCTAGTAGACAAAGATGGCGATACCATCGCTGAAATTCATGTGCCTAAGAATTCTAAGAGCGGTACCGGTAATATTAAGTTGGACTTAGAGCTGACCTTTGATAGTTACTATTTTGAAGCTAAGTAATTCAACTTTTTCTCAAAAAGTATTTGCAAAGTAGGTAATCTTTGATATAATACTTTTTGTATTGCGGAAGTAGTTCAGTGGTAGAACATCACCTTGCCATGGTGGGGGTCGCGGGTTCGAATCCCGTCTTCCGCTCCAAGATGAAGAGCTCACGAATGTGAGCTTTTTTTGTGCCTAAAATAAATTTATCTTTTTTGATAAAAAGGTCTTGCAAAGAAAAATGTATTTGCTATAATAATACCTGTTGTCGCGGAAGTAGTTCAGTGGTAGAACATCACCTTGCCATGGTGGGGGTCGCGGGTTCGAATCCCGTCTTCCGCTCCAAGA
>NZ_PCZI01000020.1:0-37576 GCF_002554085.1 Lactobacillus sp. UMNPBX1 | reverse complement strand
CGCGTTCAAGCATTCTAGTTTCAAAGTCCATAATAGTATCCCTCCATTCTGGATCGGCATTCATTGATTCGATGCGTTTTTGTGCCTTATCAAAGAGTTTATCGCCATGTACCGGTAAATCTTTCATGAGTTTGACTAAATTAAGTAATGTTTCAGTCTCGGTTCCATCAGGAACTCCGTTTGAGTTAATTATAATTTTAGTCAAGCCATCCTGCAATATATCTGCATGATTGTCTACATTAATAGTTTGGTATGTAGACTTGATTGCAACTTTTTGCTTAGTTTTGAACGTGCAAAGAAAAATAATGAAGACATTTTTCAAATCATTGTAAGTATAGCCCTGGTGGAGAGTATACCTTTGATCGTTTTTCGAAGCATAATAGCGCATGCGACGAGCAATATCGTCATCGTCTGACCGCTGCATCTCAATATTGTAAAGGTTGCCGTTAATATCCTCAACCAAAATATCGAGTCGGACATCTTTTTGATTGCGATGCTCAGGATCGATGATTACTTCTTGCTTCTTAGGCGGAAAGATCTTCTTAATTGGGATCTCCGGCAGAATTCCTTGCAAAACATGTCTGCAAAAAGCTGGATTGGACATGATTTCACCAAAAACTTTGTCTTCTGAAAAACCAAACCATTGCCTGTTATTGTGCGTATTTTTCATTGCGCACCTCTTTCTAAAAAATAGTAGGATAAAATTTACCCTCTATTGTTTATTACGCAAAAAATCGGCAAAATTTTTTATAAAATTGTTTTTTCAGCATAATAATTTCTAGCTATACAATCAATGCTTCATCCTGTATAATACTATTCAATATTTAAAACAATATAGATATATTCAAACATAGGGAGTGTGATGGATGTGTCAGCCTACAAGCAACGTAACTTGGGGATTATTAGCTTGCCCACTGACATAAAATATCGTAATTGGTCCAAAGACCTTACCAAGCGGAGAATTGAGAATGACTCGCAATTAGAGCAATACATCAAGTATGACAATAAATATCGACTCAATAAGAACACATTGGCAGTCTATGAGTTCAAGCAAAATCCTATCTTAGGCAAATATAAGGCAGTAGCCTTCGACCTGAATCGTGGAATTGTGCTTAGTCAAAAGTCAACACATGCCATGATGCAAGGTTTGATGCGGCATGCCGTACATTGCGATATGATTTGGCAGAGAATGCTAGCTCGCGAGGCTGGAGTTGATATCTATCAAGGGATTGTCATGTACAATGTGCTTTATTTTTCAATGCATGCATTTAGTGGAAACTTCTTCACGGACTGGATTTGCTTGCACTGGATTAAAGACTTTCACGTTAAACGCCATGATCAAGCTATTTTCAACAGTATTGCACTTGATAAAAATGGCTTGGTCTATAATTTTGCCTTTGATTCGCCTAAGCCTAATCTTACTAAGATAATTGGTCAGTATCTGTTTCATAATCATTATTATTCTGACTTATATTATCAGCATATGTTGCAAGAAAATAATCTTCGTGTAACAGTCATTAATTCTGACTCAATCCTGCATAATTCCAACTATTATGTGCAACTGGACTTGTATGCTGTTGATAGTTTCAAAAAGCTAGCAGACAAATTCTATAATCATGTTTTAAACTTGCATCTACTTACAATTGTGAAAGAATTTAAGCCATTAGATTATTTGCACCGTGAACACCGCTTTTTTACTAAGCAGATTATTAAGATCAGATATAATCGTTAACAGCTCTCATGAGCTGTATTTTTTTGCACTTTTTTGACTATCATCTATTCTTCGTCAGGTACTATCTGACTTGGCTTTGCTTATCGTAGAAATTAACAAACACATGCAACACTTGGGATTAAAGCATCTCACCACTAAGTTTTTCTGCGGATTCAATCTTGCTAATCTAATAGTACACAAGCGCTTGTGACATCACTTAAGGAGAATGTCACAATGACAAGTCAAAAATATTTCGAAGAAGCATGGAACAATCGTAAGTTAGTTGGTGGTGCCCTCAAGGCGGCGCACGTTCGACCTGACTATCACCTCTATGAGGACTTATTGCAAGATGGAGTGATTCTGTACGCCGATATGTTGCATAAGCTAGATGGACAAAAGCCGCGCACCGAGATTGATAAATTGAGTTTCAAGAAGCTTCTCTGGCATATAATTGATACTCTACGCCGCGAACAACGAGTGTGCGAACGTAATACAGCCATCGATAAAGCCTATGATCTTGGTGAAGCTGCAGCTTGGGACAACCTTGTTGCACTAAAGAATGAAGCTAAGAAGCTTAGTCATCTTGAACAAGTAATTCTGTTTGAACATTTGCTTGAGAAGAAGACAATCACGCAATTAGTTGAGGAATGCGGCGTACCACGCATTACATTGAAACGATTAAAAAAGCAGTTATTAGGTAAATTACGTGCTGTAATGGAACAATAGTAAACAATGAACCAGGTGCTAGACTATACAGAGAAAAAAATTATGTTATACTAGGTGTAGGTTATATTAAGAAAACTGCATTATATTCAAAAAAGTGCAAACAAAAACCATTACTCGAATTCCGGTTGAGCAATGGTTTTTATTTTCGCTAAATTATTGAAAGCACTACAAAAGCCTTCTCATAGCTAACTATCGGTGCCTGTGCTGTCTTCTTTTATTGCGCTTATGCTTTCGCTTCTTGCAGCGATGACTCTCTAGCCAATCGTCATAGGCTTCGTTAAGTGCATGAACGGAAACGCTCACCACAATCGGCGCAATTACAGCCGTAATAGTTATATTAAGAATGTCCCGCATTATACTCACCTCCTTTAATGGACTGGACATTAGGAGGTACAAGCACCGAATAAAATTATAACAAAATCAAAATAAAAGTAATATGCAACTTTATATAACAATTAAGAAAGAAAAGTTACTATTTTTCACGATATCACGGAACTTTTAGATAAATTACGTGCTGTAATGGAATCAAATGAAGTAAAATATGTTTAAACTAAAAGTCGATATCCGAGAATTCAAGACTGGTACGCACGTTAAGGTTTTCAATTCCAAGGGCAATAATCATGATCTAAACCAAAAGATGGTTGATTTCCTAGATTACATGAACGGAATCATCAACCATCCGGAAGGCTATATCGCCAGCTTGCAAAAGGATGTCGACCATTACGTGAACAGCGGAAAGTGGGTCGAAGACATGGACAAGCTAGAATACGAAATGAATGAGGTTGCTAAAAAAGCAACTAAAAAAGCAAAAGTAGAAGATGCTAAAAAGCTAGTCCTAACTATTAAGCGAATGGATGGAACTAAAGATACAGTCCTACAAGAACTCACAAATAATTATGGCGATATGCTTAGCCACGATAAAATTATCAAACTAGTACATGAAGTTTATAGTAAACAATAATCAATAGTTCACAGCAGAATTATCTTCCAAGGTGTCGCAACAGCGACGCCTTTTTTAGAGCAAAAGAAAAAACGATACTCTATTTGTTTTGATGTATCGTTTTGAAAATATAATTATAGTGATTTATTTGATATCTTTAACATTATTTTGCATTTATCAACCTAAATCAGTAAAGAAGTAAACTCCGCGTTTTTCCATTCGCATAATTCCAATCTCTCTACATTTTTGAATAATTTTCGATGCAGAATTTGGTGCTATCTCTAAAAAATTAGCAAGTAAATTTCGATTAAACGAATACTTAGAGCTATATCTCATATAAAATTCTAATAATTTTTTAGTGGTTTGTCCTCTAAAGATTTTATTTATACCTTTTTCATTCCATTTTTTTATTATATTGCTTTCTTTATTCTGAAGTGGACTCTTCTCACTCTGAAGTGGACTCTTCTCACTCTGAAGTGGACTCTTTGGCGTAGCAATTCCTCTGTTGGGCAAAGTTGCTAAAAATACTGTATCATCTGAATAGAAGATAGGCTGCTCTACAAAATCGGTATATGCACTCAAAATTCGTTGGATACCACTACCACGGCGATCCATGTAATGTAATCTACCAAAAATGTCAGAGATAATTTCATTTCTTCTCATAGAAGGAACATGCTTTAGATTAAGATCCTGAATTCTACTCCCATTAATCATGCCACCAGGCGACACAATTTCCATCCGATCATCAAACATATCAACATGTACTTCAGAACCCTGAATCTGATAATCACGGTGAATTAATGCATTAACTAAAACTTCTCGAACAGCCTTGAATGGATAGTCGCTATTTTCTTCTCGTCGCATTCCACGAATTGTCCAAGGATTCTTAGAATTGGTTCTAATAAATGCTTCCGCGTTAGACAACAGAGTAATCAAACTTGCATCTGTAAATTCTTCATCATCTAAGGCATCTCCATCAACACTGCCTTTTTCGATTCCTTTCCACCGAGTACAGACAATCTTAGACTGGCGTAAATAACCTTGATCACACAGTAATAGCCCTGCGTTAGTCACGATATTATCTTGTGTTACAAATCCCATCGAAATTAAATCGCGTGAAATATCAAAGTCTTCACCAGTTTCTTTCTTAAAGGTAGCAGCTAATAAGGTGAAACTTACATCTGGTAATTTATAACTAGTCGGAAGTGCATCAAATGTTTTGTTCATTCCTTTTAGCAGTAAATTATTTTGCTCTATCGGTGTTGCTTTTTCTGAACGATCTCCATGCCGCATAAAAATAGCATGTTCTTGCGTATTGATATAATAATATGGATAATCTGGACCAGGAGCGACTTCTAGATCAATGCATTTCTTATCTGAATATTCACTATCAATAGGAGCTAATGTAAATCTAGGCCAAGGTGAAACTCGGGTAGAAATAAGTTCAGAGATTTTAGAAGAAGTTTGTTGTAAATTATCTATTCCGATAAACTTATGCTCTTCATCAGTCACGCCAAAGATAATGTGTCCGCCTTTTGTATTTGCAAAAGCTACAACAGATTTAAGCCAGCTTACAGGTTTAGTAGTTTCTAATGATTCCTTGTAATCAAGATAAGTAGCTTCCATATTTTTAATGTCATCTAGTTTCATTAATACACTTCCTCGTATTATATACTTGCTTAATTATATCATGGAAAATACAGTAGATTAGCTACTTACTGTTCGCCTTAACTAATATGTGTGACTACAAATGAAGTGTAAGAATAATGAAAACTAGAGCAAAAGAAAAACGAGGCGAATGCCTCGTTTTATCTTTATCTACTACATAGACTTAATTAAAAGTTTGAAGCCTTTACGTAAGTCTTCTTAGTATCGTTGCCGATCTTGTAGTATTGCTTGCCGTTCTTGAATGTGTAAGTACCACCGTAAGTAGTTACTTCTTCACCCTTCTTAAGAACAACCTTGTTAGCACGCTTCTTTGAAGTTGCGTAAACGTATGCGTTGTGCTTCAAAGTACGCTTAGTACCATCAATGTTGTCTGCATTGATGTACATACCAGTAGCCTTGCCATCCTTGATTACTTCGTAGAAGTCCTTGTTGCCGATCTTCTTAGTTGACATAGCAACAGTTACTGATTCATAACGCTTAGCCTTGTCGTTGTTGGCACGAGTAGTACCATCTTCCTTGTAGTAGTATGCGTTGTGCTTAATAGTCTTGCTTTGGCTTGGTACAGTAGTTACCTTACCATTTGGAATTGAAACAGTTACAAGTAAAGCAGCTGATGCGTTACTGTTGTTTGCAGTAGCAGTGAATGACAAACTTAATGAAGTTGGTGCAGTAAAGTAACCAGCACCATCAACAGTAATGTTTTGCTTCTTCAATTGGTTAGTTACTTCTTCAGCAGTAATTGGTGAAGTAAGTGAAGTTGAAGTTACGTTACCATTGTCACCACGGCTTAATTCGAATGGCTTGTAATTGTTCAAAGCTGCAACGATTTGGTTTACATTTACAAGGTTGTTGCTACCAGCGTTAACAGTTACGTTAGCTGAAGTTGCAACTGCGTTGTTGTTGTACCATGCAACAGTTGCGTTGCTAAATGGATTTACAGCTTTAAAGTTAGGAGTTTGAACTTCAGCAAAGTTTGCAACACCGTTTTGGTCTAAAGTGATTGTAACACTTTCACCAGCTTTAACACTCTTATCTGCTGGAGTTAATACACCACCCTTAAGGGCAATGGTAACCTTCTTGTTTGCGTTAGCAGGACCAAAGTTAAATGAAACATTTGGAATAACTGCGTAGTATTGACCAGCAACAAAATCAGCTGAATTTACAGCAACTTCTTTCTTAGTAGTTGCATTGTAAACCTTAGTATTCTTGTTAACATCAGTAGTTAAATTACCAGTGTAAGTTTGGCCGTTGTAAGTTGCTGATACTGAACCAGATACAACGCCGCTTGTGCCTTGAGCACCATTTTGACCTGCAACATAGGCAATAGCAGTAAAGTTAGTAGCAAGATTTACATCTGAATTTTGAGCAACAGTTGCTGAGTTGTTACCACCAAGATCAACAGTAGTTACAGCTTTGCTTGCGTTAGCAGTAGTAGTTGCAGTAGAGTCAGCAGCGTTAACAGAAACAGCTGAAGCAGCAACTGGAGCAACAGCTAATAAAGCAGCAGCAGCAGCGCTAACAATTCTTAAATTTTTCTTCATGTGGTCTTTTCCTCCTTGAAATATAAAAAATGTAATAGGCCATAGGTTCAGCATGTAGGGAGCCTATAATGTACAAAACCCTTCGAAGCAAGATCCATGAGTTTATAACTCTCATGAGGTAGTAGTCATTGCTGAAGGATCAGCATGCGTACAGGCGACACGCCTGAAGCACGTCCTATTACTTACCACGATTCATATTGTACTAACCTCTTGAAAAAATAGCAAGTTAAATTGACTACAATCTTGCTTTTGTAATAATTCACCTATTCCCTATCCCAATACCATTCACACAAATCTAAAATAACAAAATGCCGTAATCCTAGACACAACAAGAAAAAGCGAGCATACGCCCGCTTTACTGTTTCTTTACTTTTTCTTAAATTTTACAACGATGTAACAAAATCAATTGAAAAAGTAATATTACTATACGATTTCTGTTAAAGGTCTAAGTGTGAACTCTACATCTTGCGATATTTTCTCCTGAGCCTTTTGACCAAGCTAATTAGTTGGTCAAGCAAGTCCAGATTAGTCTTGCTTAGCTGCAGGCTCAACTGCAGATTCTGCTGAATCATTAAAGATGTCAGTAACAGTACGTTCAATATATGCAGCAGATTGAGGAGTGTGGTAATATGCAACACCGTCTTTCTCAAATGCATTGGCTTCCACAATCGTATTCATCGCACCACGCACTTGGTCCGCAGTAAGATTTTCGACTGCATCCCCCAACGTAATACTAATCTTCTTCTTTTCCCCGTTTAAGAAAGTCATCTTCATAGTCTTAGTAGTTTTTGCCATCATTTCTCTCCTTATTTCCTATATTTATGTTCGTTAATTTATTCAGCTGCTGGTACAAGACGTGACTTCTGCACTAAGTATGCTTCATCAAGTGAGTCTTCTTGCAAACTAGCAATTGCTTGACCCACCTTTTGCAACTCATCTGCCTTAGCGCCAGTCTTTACGTTCTTCAAGTTACGGGTCTTTTGCCCATTCTTATACTTCTTGTTGCCAAATACATATTGGATTGATTGTTCAGTTAATTCGTAATTCATATTTTTCTTCTACCTCTTAATAATTAGTTAAAATTGAGTATTTTGTAATCAACCTGCCGGCCAGATGTCTTACACTATAACTAACGATTCAAAGTCACCAATTGGCTCAAATTCGTTAATATTTTTTCTAAGATAAGGAGAGTTTATTATTATGAAGAAATTAGTCTTTTGGGGTGTTATTGCTGCGATGTTCATCTTAGGTGGAGGTGGCGCCGGTGCTTACATTAGCCATGCCAACACTCAAACGCACAATAATACTTCCTATAATAATTCCAATAAAAAGAACGCTGATCCTGACCAGCAAAAATCTAATAATTCTGATGCAGATTCTAACAAAGACAATTCTAGTCAGGATGATTCTGCAAAATCCTCATCTGATAAGGATAAAGAGCAGTCCAAGAAGTCCAGCTCATCAAACAAGAAGTCAGATGATCAATCAAGTTCTTCATCTTCTTCAAGCGATCACCAGCAGGAACAATCATCCAGCAGCCAATCCAGCGCAGCTTCCTCAAGCAGCAGTCAATCATCTGCCGCAAGTTCCAGCTCTGCTGCTGATGATAACAAGTAAGCAAACGAAAAAGGAGCCAATTTGTGGCTCCTTTTGTTTGTGCTCACTGTATTCACAGTATATACTTAAATAATAAAATATTTTTAGCATAAGGAAGGCTTATTATGATAGTCAAGGCTAGAAAACAAGGAAATTCAATAGTGCTTACCATTCCAAGTACTATCAAAGTTCCACTTAATACAGAATTCTCTGTTGATGTAAATAAAAACGGTGATATTGTATACAAAAGAATTGCTAAAAACAATTATGATTTATGGTCAGACCCCGCTTATGACGATTATGATTATGATACTGAAATAAAGCGAGAATACCAAGAATTAGGATACAATCCTAGAGAAGTCAAACCTGTCGGAAAGGAACTAGCAAATGAGAAGGATTGATGTCCATCAAGGTGACATAATAATGATCGATGCTGAACCACATGCTGGTCACGAAATGGGTGGACATGATCCTGAAAAAGGAAATATTCGTAGACGCTATTTAGTAGTGAGCAGACATGCTTACACTAAAAAGTCTGGATTAGTAATAGGACTAGCAATTACTCATAACCATATTACAGATGATCCATTTAGATTCTATGTGCTAGATTATGCTAGTCACACAAATGGAGATGCATTATTATTTCAAATGCTATCGTATGATTTCATTGCCCGTCATGGAAAAATAATCGGCCACATAAAAGAATCAACAGAATTCGATAATTTACTCCAACAAGTAAGAAATATTTTTTCAAAAGAATAATTACTTAAATTATCATCCATCAACCAATCCAGCGCGGCTTCCTCAAGCAACGATCAATCATCTGCCGCAAGTTCTAGCTCCGCTGATGACGAGAAGTAAAAAATAGCCGTTACTCACATTGAGTAGCGGCTATTTTCATTAGACCTAGGCTTCTTTCATCATTTGTTCAATTTGATCCCGGGAAACAGAATCATGGTAGTCTTCTGTCAGATCCTCCAAAGTTTTGGAATCTGATACACCATAGCTTCGGTTACGACGAATGATCTTCTTAATTGCATTCACTGTTGCACTTAAAATTCCTTTTTCTTCACCGTATTCACGCTCTTCAGCTAGCTTAGTCTCATAGTCCATAATAGTATCCCTCCAAATTGGATCTGCGTTCATTTCTGTGATTTTCTGTCGAATTTTTTCAATAATTCTAGCCCCAATTAAGTTCATCATACTTTGCTTGAATGAAATCTCTAAACAAAGGTAAGGTAAAACCGACCTTTCCCCTAATTATTGGCTTAATTAGATCATATTTAATTAATTTTGCACGATAGCTATTAACATACTGCTTACTTTTTTGCATAGTCCTAATAATTGAACTAATACTATTATCTTGCGCCATAGCGTACAAAAATTGAAAATCCACATCCGTTAATTCATGAGCAATTACATCATACGCTTGGTTGAAAAGTACATCACGGAATCTAAGTTTAGTATATTCCAAAGCTTTTTCAAACGTCATCTTTTGACTCAAATTTTCATACATCAAATCTCCGATCAATTGAAATGCATAAGCATAGCCTTTTGACATATCTGCCAAAATTTCTGCTTGCTTAGCTGTTATGTCTAATACATCCATGTAAGTTCTGGCAATTGACGACGCAAATAGTTTAGAGACGTGAAACCTATCCGCCCGAACCAAGAAGGTTAAATTATGTGTGCCTGATAGTTCCGCCACTTCACTTAATAGTCCGGTCATAATCACTGAAACTTGATAGTTATTTAGGCTCCAGTCGTTGAATTCCTCAGCCAATTTTTGAATTGTGGGTGTATTTGACACTTCATCAATACAAAATGCAACACGAATCCCCACTTTGTTCAAAGCTTTAAGAATCTTGTTAATTTCTACTTTATAATATATTTCATCATGCTTTTCATTTGCTTCAGTGAAATCTACTGATACAAAAGGAACTTTAATAGAAATTGATGGCGTCCATTTTTTGATTTTATCTAGCATAGGCACTAGCTTGATATACATCATTCGAAAAAGATCATCAGAATTGTGCAAAGTGACTACCATAGTATCTTTATATTTTTTTAGTTCTTTACCCACTTTGTTCATAAAAACTGTTTTTCCTGAACCTCGTACCCCTGTAATAAAGAGAGAATAAGTTGGATGTTTCTTGAGACGATGGGCTCTTTGAGCAAATTTAACTGCATCATCATTAAAATCAAGATATAGCTCTGGGATCCCGCCAAATTCAGCATCAAAAGGATTTTCATTATACATATTTTTCCTCATTTTACTTCATTTTACTTTTTACATTTATATTTTACTTCATTTTACTCCATTTTACTAATCAAAACTGACTTCTATACTTTTGCATCTCTCAACCACTTCTATTTGCTTTTATTTGTAGAAGTCTGTAAAATTATTATTGACTTTGTATCTATTTATTTATAAATAAAGGGGTAACAACTTTGACTGAAGAAGAAAAGAACGCTCAAGCTCAAGCTAATAAAGAAAATGAAGAAAACGACGACCTTAAAGTCGTAATGCCAGAAGCTAACAGGACTACTATGCCACAGGAAAAATTCAAAGAACAACCTGATTACTTAAAGGTCTTCGCTAACTTCTACATCGCTGAATTCGATGAAGACGATCTTGAAGTTATCAACCTTTACGATGAAAATCACAACATGGTTGATATCAATCGCTATGTTTTAAACAACATCCACTTCCCACGCAAGAAGTTGGTTGATCATGTGTTACAATACCACGACTACAACTTTAAGGACTTGCTTAAGACCATGGAAGAAAAGACTGGCGTTAAGCCAGAAGAAATGCTTACTTATGAAGCATGGGAAAAATGGGACGAAGACCAACGTACTAAGATTCCTTCATCACTTTCATAATTTATATCAAAAAGGCTCCCTGTATGGGAGCTTTTTTACTGCATATTTTTTATTATAATGCACTAACTTTATCATCACCAAATTCTAGATTCAATTTCTGACAAATCTCACTTGCATTGTCCAGCGAAATAGACGAAAATAGGTACAACAAGGGAAAATGTCATCGTGGCATTTTCTTTTTTTATTAAAACTACAATTTTGTTGTGGGAGATAACGAGATGATGAATAATAAAGCTAAACGCATGAGCGCGGCTGGCTTACTGATCGCCATCGGTATTGTTTACGGCGATATCGGTACTAGTCCGCTTTATGTTATGAAATCAATTGTCGAAGGCAATGGCGGCATTGGTAATGTAAATCGTGACTTTATCATTGGATCAATTTCATTGGTTCTTTGGACTGTAACGTTATTAACTACCTTACAAACCGTAATTATTGCCCTCAAGGCAACTAACCACGGAGAAGGTGGGATTTTTGCCTTATACACATTGGTTAGAAAACGAGCTAAATGGCTGGTTCTACCAGCGCTAATTGGTGGTGCCGCTATTTTGGCCGATGGTACTTTAACTCCAGCAGTTACAGTTACAACTGCGATTGAAGGACTGAAAGGACTGAACTTTGGCGGCAATGTACCCGTTTCTACTCAAAACATGGTTATTGCCATCACTGTAGTCATTCTGCTAGTTCTGTTTTCTATCCAAAAAATGGGAACTAGTATCATTGGTAAAGCCTTCGGCCCAATCATGTTCCTTTGGTTCACTTTTTTGGGCGTAATGGGTGTAATGAACATGGCTGGTGACTGGTCAATCTTGCAAGCAATCAATCCCATCTACGCTATTAGGTTATTAGTTAGTCCATATAACAAGGCAGGTCTCTTTATTTTAGGATCAATCTTCCTGGCTACTACTGGTGCTGAGGCCCTATATTCAGATGTTGGTCACGTTGGTAAAAGCAATATTATTGGTTCTTGGCCATTTGTTTTTGTTTGCTTGTCACTCAACTACTTTGGTCAAGGCGTTTGGATTTTGAACAACCCAACTTACCGTCCTGCAGACGGCGGTGTGCTCAATCCATTCTTTGAAATGATCCCAGCTAACATCAGATTGTTTGCCATCATTTTGGCTACTATTGCTGCTGTTATTGCTTCTCAGGCCCTAATTACCGGTTCATTCACTTTAGTTGCAGAAGCTTCAGGCTTGAAGTTCTTGCCAAGAATGAACATCAACTACCCATCTAACGAAAAAGGACAAATTTATATTCCTTCCATTAACAAGGGTATCTGTGTTGCTACTATCGCAATCGTCTTATACTTCCAAACTTCAGCTCACATGGAAGCAGCTTATGGTCTGTCCATTACAATTTCAATGTTAATGACTACCATCCTGCTTTATGAATGGTTAGTAATGAAGAAAGTCAACACTGTTTGGAACTGGATCTTCTTGATCTTCTTCGGTGTCCTTGACATCATGTTTATGATTTCAAGTTTGACTAAATTTACTCATGGTGGTTACGTTTCACTCTTCATCGCTGGTGCTATCGGCTTCGTAATGTATGTTTGGTATTACGGCAACAAGGTTCGTGACAAGCGTGAAGCTCGCAATGCTTACGTTCGCTTAGATGAATATACCGACATGTTAACGAACTTAAGTCACGATGAAAATTACCCAACTTATGCTACCAACTTGGTTTACATGGCCAACGTTAAGTACAACAAGTTTATCAAACGTGAAATCCTGTACTCAATTTTGGATAAAAGACCTAAACGAGCAAAGGCTTACTGGTTTGTCACTGTCAATGTTACTAACGAGCCATTTACCGCTGAATATGCTGTTAACACTTACGGTACTAAGAACGTGATTAACATTCAGCTTTATCTTGGATTCAAGAAGCAGACCAGTGTGAACGTCTACATTCGTCAGATTGTTCACGACTTGATTGCTGACGGAACGATCGAGGCACAACCACAGGAATACACCACTACCCCAGGACGGGACGTTGGTGACTTTGCCTTCGTAATTGTTCAAGACGTAATTAGTCCGCAAACGCAATTAGTAGGATATGAAAAATGGTTAGTCGAAGCTCGTGTTCGTTTGCAGAACCTTTCTTCCAATCCTGCTTCCTGGTTCGGATTGGAATACGCTGACACAATCATCGAGCGGATTCCATTAATCCTTGGTCGACCAAATCCATCCTATATTAAACGGATTAAACCAAAAGATTATTCCAACGCTAAAACAAAATAACCATCAAAAAAAGACTCCGAACAGGAGCCTTTTTTAGTGCAAAAAATTTATTAATGGGTAATAAGTTATAAAGGGCTGCAGTGTAGTAGCAGCACTGTAGTCATTCTTATTATAGAAGCTTATATGTAATTTAGCTAATTTTTCATACTCGATATTAAGAAAAGTTACTTACCAAATTACTACTCTCTTTTCAGGAGCAAGCCACATACCATCATTTTCAGTCACATCAAAAGCCTTATAGAATTCTTCTTGGCATTGTGATTGAACGTTGGCACGCTCTGGACCGGGTGCATGAACATCAATAGATACTTGTGTCTTGATTGACTCTGGCAATTGTTTAGTTGCCCAAACGCGAGCAAAGTTTTCAAACAACTCTTGCATTGCCTTCTTATCAGCACCTTCACCCTTATTAGCTTCAACAGCAGCAGTTAAACCACCTTGGTCGGCAATATTTTCAGACACGATTTGCTTACCGTTCAAGGTTACAGGGCCATATTCAATACCATCAAACAAGTCGATTTCAGCTTGCGTTCTCTTCTTGAATTCAGCAAAATCTTCATCAGTCCACCAATTCTTCATGTTACCAAACTCATCGAATTGAGCACCGTTATTGTCAAAGGCATGAGAAACTTCGTGTGCAATAACAACGCCGATTCCACCATAATTAGTAGCACGACTTTGTTTCAAGTCATAGAATGGTTTTTGCAAAATTGCAGCTGGGAAAGTTAAATCATTTCTTTGTGGGTCGTAACATGCATTAACCATATCACCTGGCATCAACCATACCGTACGGTCAACATCTTGGTACAATTTCTCAAGATTGTACTTAATTTGTTCCCGACCAAATTGCACTTCATTTTCATAAAGGCTAGCAGTTGGATCAACTTGTAAACGGTCATAGATTTCTTCAATCTTGTCTGGATAACCGATCTTTAAGATCAAAGCGCGCAACTTAACGATTGCCTTATCCTTAGTTGCTTGAGAAAGCCATGAATTTTCACGAATTCTCTTTTCATAAACATCAAGCATCTTGTGAATCATATCAGTCACGTCTGCTTTAGCTTCTGCGCCAAAGTAAGTTTGACCATAGTAGACACCTACTACTTCGCCGAAGTCACCATTAGTAATATGATATGCCTGCTTAACGCCACTTGAAAGCTCAGGTTGGCCTGACAAAGCTTGACTAAATGGAAAGGCAGCTTCACGGAAATCTTGTGACAAGCTGTAAGCTACGCCATTAATAAACTTAACCAGCATCCAAGCCTTAATTTCAGCAAAGTTTTCTTCATTCAACAATTCTTCCGCGTGATCTAAGTAACGTGGTTCAGTTGAAATTACCCGTTCTGGCTTCTTGGTAAATAATCCGCCCAAGAAGTAATCCATCTTGAAGGAATCGAATTTTGCTTCAAAGTCAGTCAATGAAACTGGATTATAAGTTGCTGGATAATCAGCCCATTCTTCAGTTGACTTAACTACCTTAGCAATCTTAGCGTCATACTTAATTGCCAAGCCAACGTAATCTTCTGCGTCCTTTTCATTAAGTCCGGCCATTGTTAACAACTTAATAGATTGCTTTTTCAAAACATCCAATAACTTCTCAGCAGCTGGAGTCTTGTAAGTAGTCGTATCTGGCAAGAAAGTACTTGGACCACCAAAATTCAATGAGTGAATCTTAGTATTCTTCATATCTGCTTCAACACTGAAAGCAAATGGAACGGCAAAACCGTTCTTGTAAAAATCAGCTGCCTTCAAGTTAAAGTCAGCGAAGTTGCGCAAGTCTAAAATTTCGTGCAAATCTGCCTGAATAGGTGCGGCACCATCCGCATTTCGCTTGTCAAAGTTTTTAGCAACCTTGTAAAGCTCAACTGCCTTCTTGAAGTTAGGCACAGTAGGCAGTTCCTTCTTACCAGCAGCAAAATCTGCAAAATCTTGCATCAAGTTCTTTTCAATATTAAGATCGATCCCATCAAATGAACTGGTTCTTGAACGATCAGATGGAATTTTAGCCTTTTCCAACCATTCTGAGTTAACAGCCAAATATAAATTATCTTGTAGACGCGCTGAAGTATTAGCCTTAGTAATGTCACCAGCACCGCCGCGTACGTTAAAATACATTAAATTACCTCCCTAGTGGAAAAAATTTTTTATATAAAAACATGATAGCATTATAAAAAAATTAATGCTATCATATTGTTTTTATTTTACAAATAATTTTAGTTTTTTCTGTAGTTTCGCATGCATTGGAATAAGCATGACTAAAAGCAAAAAGATACCAATTGCAGCAACAGCAAAGAATTGAATATAGCCGAAATCTTCAATGATTAAACCACCAAATAACGGCCCTAGAGCTCGACCAATTGACGATGCAGACAAGGTTAAGCCTTGATACTTGCCCTTGCTAGAATCGGGCGACAGATCATTTACATAAGTTGGTATCGACGGCATTGCGGTTGCTTCACCTAAAGTTAAGATAACCATGGATAAGGCGAAATGTGCAAAATCTTTGGCAAAAATCAAAGTAACAAAAGAAATTGCAAACATCAAAGTGCCAAATAAAATTTGTCTAAATAAGCTCTTAAAGATAGTAAAACGACTTAAGATAGCTTGCACGATGACAATAATTCCGGCATTGATGGTCCATAACAAACTATACAGATGAAAAGGAATGCCCAAAGAAACCATGTATACAGACAAGTTTGATTCCCAGTTCATGTACATCAACCAAATTACAGCGATCGTAACAAAAAAGCCAATTGACATAATCAGATTGTATTTTGGCATCGGCTCAAAGGCCTGCTTCTTTGATTCGCCTTTGTTAGCCAAACGCTCCTTGTGGAACTGAATCATTGGCCGATAATTAATAATTGCGTTAACGCAAACGCCAACGAATAAAAGACCAGCAATGACAAATAATAAAGTCACTGAATAATCATAAAGATAACCTACTGCTAATGTCCCACAAACGACCCCAACATTTTGAGCAAAGTAGATCATATTGAAGACATAACGACCTGGCTTAGATTTAATACTAGTAGCAATCGAGTTAATCAATGCTCCATTCCAGCCGCCCAAAAAGCCAGTTAAAGTCATCCAGAGCCAATATAACGGCCAACTATGATTCAAAGCCATGCCAAACAAGACAGCCGCATCTAAAGCAGCCCCCACAATCAGCAAGACATATGGATCCATATGGTCATAGCACCAGCCTGAAATAAATGACCCAATCATATTTGCAACACAGTTGAACAGCAAAACGACACCCACTAAAGCTAGTGAAACGCCAAGATGGTCGTGCAGGTAAACTGAAGTCAATGGCCAAATGAAGCTGGAACCCAGCCACGTTAGTAATTGGCCTAGAAGAAGCCAATGCAATTTGATTTCATCAGCTGGTTGTTTTCCATGTGCTGTGCGCATTTTCTCTCTTCCCTTCTTTTTAATCATTCTCTCAATCTAGTCTAGCAAGAATTGTGATTTTTTGCACGAGGGCAAAAGAAAAAGCTGCATCCCTTACTAGAACACAGCCCAACAAGTTAAATTTTTTTCTTTTCTTCAGTCCAGCTTCTAATTTCCGTCACATCTTGTGCTACCTCAAGACAACCCAGATACTTTCCATTTTTATCACGTACTGCATAATAGCGTAGGTATAAGCAGCGCTTCATCTTGTGTGGAGTAAAGTGAAACTCATACTTGTCAACTTCACCTGAATGAAATTGCGCAAAAATCTTTTTAATTAACGGTCTACTTTTAGCAGTATGACACGAGAATACATCATTGCCAATAGCATTGCGCGAGTGCGGATAAATCTCAGCACCGCCGCCAAAATAAGCTACCTTATCGTGTTCATCAATAAAGGTCAATGCAAATGGCAACATATCCAAAATTGCATTTAACTGCTCTAAGTTTAACCTTCCTTCTTCAAAATTAATGAGGAAGGATGAAAGATTGCTAACAGAAATAGGCCCTGCTTCTTTTTTAGCTTCCTTTGGCTTCCAATTCATTGGCTTGCGAATCAGGGTATAGCCAATCTGACTCTCTTCGCGTTTAACGTTGTACCAATCATCTTGATCAGCTACCTCGTCAATCATCGGAATCATAATGCTCTCCTCTTTAAAGATCATCTCAATCACTTCATGACTCGCCTTTTTAATTGCCTCAGCCAACTGATCTTTATCTGGATGCTCCTCACCAGCAATCTTGCTTGCATCCCCAATTAAATCGCGAATATCATCATCAACGCCCCACATCACTTCGGGCGGAGCTGTAATGCCATATTTATTCATTAATGGAAAAAGCGAGGTCTCCTTACGTCGGTAATGCTTATCGATTGTTGCCAAATCACTCAATTCTTTTCTGATTTTATCCAGTGTATCTTGACCTGCTTGATACTTTTTCAAATCTGGCAAGAGTGCGTCATTAACCAATGATTTCAGTACCATATTTTCCAGCTTAATCGTATGCACCGGGTGCCCCGGAGTAGCAAAATCAGGATTTACCGCATTCTCCTTGATATTACCCTTAAAGACATCGGCATGCACATTACACAGGTATTGAATCTCTGCTGGGTTTAACCCCTGCTTGATTAATTCGCGCTCTGCCGCTGTAATTTCGGCCACATCAACCTGATCGAATTCTTCTTGAAACATCTTCTTTGCGGTCGCAAAATCGCCGCCGTTTTGAATATAATGCAAAATTTTCAGGATTGCGTCCTGTCTTTTTTTATCAGTCATTGATTACCTTGTATCCTTTATCTTCAAATGCTTTTTTCACTTTAGCCAAATCAAGTTTCATTGCCTGGGCTCCCAATGGAATGGTCATCACACGCCCCACCGTTTTAAGCAACCCAGGAATTTTAATTCTAGTAAAACCACAATCGTACATAATTTGAACAAAGTCAGGGTATTCATCTGCCATTTTCTTGATCGGTACTGAAAAGTCGATAATCTTCTCTTTGGTGGCTTTCTCCTGCTTAATTTGATCATCATGGTTAGTTACACCTAATTGCTTTTTAGCTGCACTAGAAAGACGCTCTGTCGTCCAGACGGGATACCAGACCAACTTAATGTCACAAGACTTAATTCCAGCAACTGAAAGAACAGCTTTTTGAATATGTTGTTCCAAATAATCAGATAAAGGGCAACCCATAATTGTCAAAGTCATCTTAATGGTTGCCTTATCTCCTTCGATATCGATGCCATAAATCAGACCAAGATTTACTACATCAACTTGTAATTCTGGATCAATCACTTGGGTCAAGGCCGTCATGATTTGATCAACTTGTTTAATATTTTTTTCTTCCATTTTTTCACCTAGCAAAAAAGTCCAGAAAATCATTCCGGACTTTAGTTTATCTTATTTTTGCAATTTATCCCAGATGACAACCTTGCCTGCCTTCATCGACTTTGGCACATCAATAATTCGTTGATTACTAGAACCTCTGAATTGCAGGGTTAAATCCTTTAAATCATTCATAAAGCGGCCATCAACTAGAATATCTATCTTAGACAACATTTCCTTTTTATCAGGTGTTTCTTTTTGCAATTCATCCCAAGTATATCCAGACCAGGACCATATGTCCTTACTGTGGCCAAATTCTTTTCGAATTCGGTTAATAATTCTTAAACAAACCCAAGTATTCAAGAATGGCTCTCCGCCTAGTAAGGTTAATCCCTGCACGTATGGCTGGCCCAAGTCTTTAATAATGCGGTCTTCCAATTCTTGCGTATATGGAAAACCATAATTAAAGTTTTGGGCTGCTAAATTATAGCAACCAGGGCAATCGAACAAACAGCCTGAAACATAAAGACTACATCTAACGCCTTCACCATCAACAAAGTTAAATGGCTTATAATCCGCAATTTTATGTTTAGAATAATCCTCAGTCTTCCACTCTTGTGGTTTTGGATTTTTCGGCTTGCGGTGCATTCTTTTTAACTCACGTTGGTGATCTAACTGTGGCTTATATTGGTCAGGATCCACAAACATGGTATCCCCACCCATATTAACCTTGATCAAATTACTCCGGATATCTGGTCCTTCTTGAGTGTTTTTATCTTTTTCAGGCATTAGTACTCACCGTTTTTTACTTCTTCTTCGGTAGCTAAACTATCTTCCATGCCAAAGTCCATATGCTTAACCCGGTGCACGATTTCTTCATGACGACCGTGAACCATTGGCCGCTTCAATGGGTTGCCCAAGTAGCCACAAGTTCGCTTGACACAATCACAAGTAGCAGGATCATGATTACCACACTTAGGACATTCAAAACCCTTGGCAGTAGACTTGAATTCACCAGCAAAACCGCACTTATAACATTTATCAATTGGCGTATTAGTTCCTAGATAGCCTACCTTGTCATAAGCCCAATCCCAAACTGCTTCAAGGGCTGCTGGATTTTGCTTCAAGTTAGGGTACTCACAATAATGGATAAAACCACCTGCAGCATAATATGGATATGGTGCTTCAAAAGTCAACTTTTCAAATGGGGTTGGGTGCTTACGAACATCATAGTGGAACGAATTAGTGTAGTATTCCTTATCAGTGATGTCCTTCACCTTGCCAAACTTTGCCGTATCGAGCCGGCAGAAGCGATCAGTTAGACTTTCACTAGGAGTTGAGTACAAACTGTAATGCCAATGATATGGGTCCTCTTTTTCCCACTTAGCACACAAATCATGCATTTTCTTCACGATCTCAATTGTAAAATCATGTGCTTCTTCATTGTGTTCCCAATCAGGACCATAAAAGACTGTCCCTACTTCGTACAAACCGATGTAGCCTAACGAAATCGTAGCTCGACCATTTTTGAAAAGCTCGTTAACATCATCACCTGGCTTAAGTCGTTTACCAAAGACGCCATATTGATACATAATTGGCGCATTTTCGGGCTTAGCTTGAATTGCACGTCTACCCTTAAAGGCTAAAGCTTGGTGGCAAGTCCGCATTCTAGTATTGAAGATTTCCCAGAATAACTTCTTATCGCCATGACTCTCCATGGCAATTCTTGGCAAGTTAACAGTTACAACACCCAAGTTCATTCTGCCCGAGTTAACTTCCTTACCATTTTCATCCTTCCAGCCTTGTAAGAATGAACGACAGCCCATTGGAGCCTTGAAAGAACCTGTAATTTTCTTGATCGTATCATACATTAAAACGTCTGGATACATCCGCTTAGTTGAACATTGAATAGCCAGTTGTTTAACATCGTAGTTAGGGTCCCCTGGATGTAAGTTCAAGCCCTTCTTAATGGTGAAAACTAATTTAGGGAAAATTGCGGTTCTGCGTTCTCTACCCAATCCTTTAATTCTGATACGCAAGATATCTTTTTGAATTTCTTTTTCAATCCAAGAAGTACCTAAACCAAAACCTAAAGTAGTAAATGGCGTTTGCCCTTGGCTAGAGAACATGGTATTAATCTCATATTCCAAGCCTTGCATGGCATCGTAAATGTCCTTCTTAGTTTGACTCTTAGCATATTCTTCCAGCTTTTCAGGATCATCAATGAACTTGCCAGCATCCTTTAAATGCTTTTGGTAGTTTTTCTCTGCAAAAGGAGCCAACACTTCATCAGCTCGATCAAAAGAACAGCCACCATATTGACTAGAAGCTACATTAGTAATAATTTGCGTAACTTGATGTGTAGCCACATTGATTGAGTTAGGACTAGTCATATAGGCATTTCCAATCTTGAAGCCATTAGTTAGCATATCCTTAAAGTCAATCAAACAGCAGTTAGTCATTGGTGAAAGTGGTGTGTAATCTAAGTCATGCCAGTGAATATCACCGCGCAAGTGGGCTTTAGCAATGTGCTCAGGCATCATGGTCAAACCAACTGTTTTACCAACGGTCCCGGCAGTTAAATCACGTTGAGTACTGAAGACCTCACTATCTTTGTTGGCATTCTCGTTAACAATCGTTGGGTCACCATTAACCATTCGCTTTAACCGTGCACGAGTATCGGTTTGTTTAATCCATTCCTCTTCATCGTGCTTGCGGTATTGCACATAAGCTTTAGCTTCATCCAAATAACCCAACTCATTTAGGCTATCTCTAAAAGCAACTGCTACATCTTGTGCATTTACTTCATCAGCAGCATCTAGTTTAGCCACAATTTTTTCAATTACAGCAGGTGCTACATTATCTAAATCTAGGTTATGCAAAACCATGTTGAGTTTAAAAATTGCGAACGGATACTTTGACCCATCACGTTTAACAAAAGTTTTAGGCGTATTAAATTTTGTTACATTTTGTTGGTTAAATTCTTCTTTTAGCATTTCAATCACTCCAAATATTGTGTCTTTATCATAGCATAAAACACAACATCTTGTATTATGTTCAAATATAGATGAATATATCTTGTATTAACCAAAAGACCATTAAATTGGGAAATGATTCAGCTAAAATTTTTTTAGAAAAAAAGAGAGGCATTTTTTACCTCTCAATTTAAACTATTTGTTTAATTTTTTATTTTCTTCGTCAAAGATCTTACCCTTATTAACTTCATAGTAAGTCTTGTAACGTTTGAAGTAGTTATGGAACATGTACTTCATCAATAACCAGCGCTTGAAGTTTCTATCCTTATCATAAAAGACAGTAGTACCATAGCGGCCCTCACGAATAAGTTCGTCAGCAGTCGTCTTATAGTCGTTGTCATAAGCATAATTATTGAAGATCTTCTTAGGCACGCCTAACCAAAGCTTGTATTTAGATTCAAGCTTATTACCATAAACTGTTTCCTTATCTTTCAAGGCATCTTCAACATAGTCATCAATGTACCATTTAGCCAAGTTGTAACCGTTCAAAGTTACGTAGAAGCTAGAACGTCCCTGACGTAAGTTGATTTCGAAGAACTTGAATTCACCATCACGTGGATCATATTTGATATCAAAGTTGGCCATACCAGTGTAGTTCAACTTTTCAAGGAATTGTTGTACTTCTTCGTACAATTTTTCATTGTACTCAGGCAAAATCGCCATGTAATTACCAATTGATTGTGGAGTTGGGTCTTCCAATAATGGGTGCCCTAAACACATCATTTTTACTTGGTGGTTCTTATCAACATAAGCATTCAAGGTCCGCATGTTAGAATCATCACCAGGAATAAAGTCTTGCAAAATAAGGTCAGCGTTGTAGCCATGAGTATAAATCTTAGTTACGATATCCTTAAATTCAGCCTTATCTTGAATGGCAAAAGTCTTCTTCCGACCTTCAAATTGACACTTCAACCATGAAACTGGATCTTCCGGCTTTAATTCCACTGGGAAATCAAATGGGACATCCTCGTACTTACCTGACTTGTAGTCATCCATCGTAATGATCTTAGTCTTAGGGTAAGGCAAGCCATATTCTTCCGCAATTTCATAAAAGCCTTCCTTAGAGATTAATTTTTCAAGTAAGTCATATTTTATGTAAGGAACGATAAAGACCTTTTTCAATTCATCTTGGTGCTTAGAAAGCAACTCAGCATAGCCATCACCACAAGCAATCAAGATAACTGGCTCCTCGTGATTCTTGTATTCTTCCATCTTTTTGTGCATCACGTCCATAAAAGTAGGATCACTACTAAAGCCATGATGCAATTCAACGTCCACAATGCTTGAATAACGAGTAGCAGCAAGTTGAACGTCAGCTAAGGCCTTCACTTTAATGCCATATGCTTCATTAAATGAACGTGCCATACCATACACGTTGATATCACTACCGAGTAAGATCGGCGTAAATTTTTTACTCATCCTCAAAAAATCTCCCTAGAATTATAGTAATTTACCCTGTGAAATTAGCTTAGCAACTTCAGGTTGCACGTGTTGATATTTTTTAACTGTGTTTTCGTAATCAACAAAGAACAACTTGTACCAAACAAGGAAGGTGTAGATAGTCCAGATTTGACGTCTATGTGAGCCATCACCTTCATAGTTGTCGTCAAGTAACTTGATAATCTTCTTTTGGTCAAAAATATCGTTGACAAATTCTTCTTCAAAAAGAGCATGAACTTGTTTGTAAAAACGTGGTTCCTTCAACCATTGCTTAATTGGAGTTGGGAAGCCAAGCTTAGGTCTCTTAGCCCACTCATCTGGTAAAACTTTTTCTGAAGCTTTACGCAAAGCATACTTAGTATCATGACGGTTAACTAAGTACTTAGTTGGGATTGAGTTAGCTAATTCTGCAATCTTTTTATCAAGGTATGGTACACGAACTTCCAATGAGTGAGCCATTGAAATCTTGTCAGCCTTTTGTTCAATGTCATTAAGCATAAAGTGGTGCAAGTCAATGTATTGCATCTGCTTAACATTATCGACTCCCTTTACTTTCTTAAAGTCTTTTTGATAGATACCGTTCACGGTTAACTTATTGCGGTAAGTAGGCTGCAAAATGCTGTTAGCATCCTTAGAAGTGAAGATAGTTGGATAATCCATATCATAGATCACTGATTGACCAACATAAAATTCACTTGGCTCAGCCAAGTTGGTGTACATATGTACCTTACCTGGGAAATTAGGCATTCTCTTAATCTTGTGTGCCAATTTAACCCGCTTCTTCTCAGGCAACTTTTTCAATTCTGAAGTAAAGACCTTAATAATGTCGTTATGCGTATGCATCCCGTAGTTCACATAACCAGCAAACAATTCATCAGCGCCTTCACCTGAAAGAGCAACAGTAACATGCTTACGAGCAAGTTTACACAAGTACCAGAGTGGAATGATTGACGGATTAGCATCTGGTTCATCCATGTGGTATTGCATTTCTGGGAAGTCACGCATTGCTTCATCAGCATCAACCTTATCGCTGAAGAACTTCCAGTGATTAATATCTGCTAATGCCTTAGCCTTAGAAGCTTCATCATAAGTTGAATCATCAAAACTTACTGAGAAAACGTCATCTGGGTTAAGCAAACTAGTCAAGTATGAAGAGTCGATTCCTTCTGATAAGAAAGCACCAACCTTAACATCAGCGTTTCTATACAAATCAACCGTTTCTTTCAAATCTTCGTTGATCTTTTGCAAAGTTTCTTCAAAGGAAAGGCTATTTTCTTTATATTCAGCATCCCAATATTGATGGGTCTTCATTTCACCATCTTTGTATTCAAACCAGTGGCCCGCTGGGAAGCGGTAAACGCCCTTAAAGAAGGTTTCTTCTAGGTCATTGTATTGATTCATCAAGTATGGCTTAACTGCTTCAACGTTTAATTCGCGCTTAAACTTTGGAAATTCCAAGAAACTCTTAAGTTCTGAACCAACAAGCAAGTGCCCATTTTGGTTACTGTAGTACATTGGCTTAATCCCAAAGAAGTCACGGGCACCATAAAGGGTCTTATTGTTGTCATCCCAAATAAGGAAGGCAAACATCCCGCGAACACGTTTAAGTAAGCCATCCATGCCCCATTCTTCATAGCCGTGCAATAATACTTCAGTATCGGCCTTAGTAGAAAAGACGTGACCTGCCTTAATTAATTCTTCTCTTAATGGTTTAAAGTTATAAATTTCCCCATTAAAAATAATTGCTCGAGTTTTATCTTCGTTATAAATAGGTTGACTGCCCCCACGAAGGTCAATAATTGACAATCTTCTAAAGCCAAGGGCAACTTCATCGTTAGTATAATAACCGTCAGAATTAGGTCCACGGTGTTTAATTGCAGCCATCATTTTACCAATGACAGCTTGTTTTTCATTTATCTTTGGATCATAAAACGCGACAATTCCGCACATAATTTAAATTCCCCTAAGTCAATTCTCTAAATCTTAATATTTGCTATAATATTCACTATTTTTTACTTTAACTTTTTTATTATAAGCTAAACACTTGTAATAGCCAAATACCTTTACTATTCCTTAACTAAATGAAATACACCCGGCGTCTAGAAGCTGCACCATAGCCAAAGGATTGAATGCGGTGTCGTTTTAAATCGACGTTCACAATATAACCCGCAAATTCATTATTTTGATCAATTCTTCGGTCTAAGTTTTTGTTGTATTTAGTTGTTAGCGAATGATTTGGCCCCATCAAGGCAGAACAGTTAAACAAAATATATTGAATCCCGTTGATCCGATACTGGTCTTCACGATGCCGATGTCCACAGAAGTAGGCAATAATTCTCGCATTCTTGATATTGGTAAAATCAAAACCATTTGATAAACGAAATTCTGCTGGAACACCATTGCTAGCGTGCATTCGACCTTTTTCACGTTGATTAAAAGCAACTAGCAGTTCGTGCAAAGAGCGGCCATTATACTTAAGTGCATTAGACCCCTTTCGATTAATCGGGTTGGCATGGGACATGAAGATGATCTTTTTGTTGGAAGAATTAGCCAAAATTTCGATAATTTCCTCAATTTGATCTTCACGCACAGCCAATACAATCTTATTGTCATAGCGCTTTTGCCCGCGGTTATTTAATTCATATGGAACATCTGACGTATTAACTGAAATCACCCGCACGTCATCTAAATCAAAGTATGCCACCCCGTGCTGGCGCGAAACATAATGAATTCCTCGTTGTCGGTACATATCGGGCCACATAATATTTTCGAATTCATTTTCTGGAAATGAGGCTTTTAAATCATGATGTTCATCAAACTTATCATTTTCATCATGATTACCCTTGATACTCAAATATGGCACCTGATCCGACTTAAAAGACTTGTTCAGCTTGACCAATTCACTTTCACTGACCAGGCCAGCATCGGAGCCATCGATCCAGTCACCTAAGTGGACTTTTAAATCTACCAAGCCAGATTGATCTAAATAAGAAAATTCTTGCACATGTTGCAGCCCATTAAAGCCATAAAAATCGCTGCTATCTTTATCTTTAAAGTGAGTATCTGTAATTACACCGATATTGACCGAATTAGTGCCTGGGCGAATATGCTTTTTCACTTCCGTAGTGAAATTATCCAAGTAATTTTCCACCCAATAACGGCGCCCTGTCTTCTTATTATGAAAGGCACGAAAATGACCTAGTTTCGCATTATACTTGCGTAAATATTCCGGTGCTAATTTCGTTGTACTCTCTGGACTAAGTGCTTGTCGCAACACGCCGTCTTCGTCTTGATAAACGGTTAAAACATAGTCCTTACCATGCGGCGTACCATCAACGGCACCAACATGATATTCTCCAACAGTAGTATATTTTTGCATCGGATCAAGCAATTCACTATCTTTATCCATTGCAGAGCGTTTTTTGGCGCCAACGATTCGATCAACTATTCCCTTTATGTGTTTAAACAAATTCATCTTTTCGCCTCAAAAAAGCAAAAAAAGCCGGCCGCTTACCAGCCGACTCAAATAATTTATGCGTTGTGTGCTAAAGAATATGCGGCAAGTCCAATTGATAATACAGCATCTTTAGACAATACTTCTTGCAAGTCCTTAGCTGCAATTGCTTGAACCGCACCAATAACTTTCAAGCTGTAAACAATTTCACGATAATCAGTAGTTGGATCGTATAAATCATCTTCATATGGATTCTCATGATTGTAGGTCAAGTTGATCTCGTCCTTATCAACAAAACCATCAACATGGTTAGTTAAAATGCGATCATGCAAATCAGTCAACTTACTGTCCATCTTGATCAAAGTTAGTTTGTGATCGCTTTCAGCTTCATAATATTGTTCTTCAGTCATGTCGAAGTAATCCTTGATTGGGTTATTTAAAACGCCCAAGTTATCGATTACTTTGTAAACAGCTTCAGCGCCAAAGTCTTGTTCGCCATTTAAAATTTTATCTTGTGATAAGGCTAAATCATCAGCCAACATCATGGTATCTAATTTTTCCATAGGATCCTCCTCGAAATTCACACCTAATTATAGCAAAAAAAGCTGTTAAAACCCTTATTTCGCACATAAAAATATAATTTCTCAAAAAATAATCGCATTTTTTTGCGTAATAAATAATAGAGGGGTAAAACATTACTTACATAGAAAGAGAGAAAAATATGAATCAAGAAATTATTCGCTGTCCATGGGGCGATACAAAAGACGAAGCAGTACAGGAGTATCACGATCATGAATGGTGCAAACTTAATCTAGATGAGTCACATTTGTATGAAATGCTTGTGCTCGAACTTTTCCAATCAGGTTTAAGCTGGTCCACAGTTTTGCATAAACGCGACAATTTTAAAGCTGCATTCAAAAATTGGCAGATCTCTGAAGTCGCAAAGATGACCGATAAAGATATCGAGTCATTAATGCAAAACAAGGGCATTATCCGTAATCGAATGAAAATTAATGCTGCTGTTAAAAATGCTCGGGCATTTTTGGCAATTGAACAAAAATATTGTTCAGTCGCCAAATATTTACAAAATTTTGTACCTACTCCAATTGTGCATGATATTGCCAGCTTTGATGACCTTCCCGCTTCTAATGACCTATCGCAGAAGATATCCAAACAAATGAAAAAAGATGGTTTTTCCTTTGTGGGACCTGTAGTCATTTATTCCTACTTGCAGGGAATCGGATTAATTAATGATCATCTTAATCAATGCCAATTTAAGTTTCACGGCTAACAAAAAAGCGAGGACTTTTCGTCTTCGCTTTCTTTAATATTCAAATTTTGGGAATTAGACTAACTTCTTTCTGATCCAACCAGAAATCCAGTCGATGATCACCACCATAATGATGATCCCTAGCAAAATGATACCAACACGGTCCCATTGACGATATTGCAAAGCAATAATCAATGGATAACCGATACCACCGGCACCTACCAAACCAAGGATAGATGCGGAACGAATGGAAACATCAAAACGATAAAGCGTATTTGAAATAAGTGCTGGCATCAAGTTAGGCAAAGTTGAGAACATGACCACATGAAACTTAGAACCACCGGCTGCAACAACAGCTTCATTTGGTCCGTCATCCAAGTTTTCAATTGCCTCTGAAAACAGCTTGGCAAGCATCCCCACCGAGTGGAAACCCAATGCCAAAACACCGGCTGCAGAGCCTGGACCCACAGCTTTAATGAACATCAAGGCTAAAACAATTTCTGGGAAAGAACGGATAATTGCCAAAACAATTTTACCAATTCTTGAAGTGTACCAGTGCTTATGCTTAGTGTGTGCTGCCCAAAAGGCAAATGGCAATGAAATAATTGCAGAAATAAATGTACCTAAGAATGCGATACAAATAGTTTGCCATAATTGCGAGATCAGATCTTCACCAGAGCCATTGTAAACGTATTTCCAATCCGGATGGAAAATCCCTGAGAAAATCGCTCCTGCAATCTGGCCAGCAGTTGCCTTGATCCCACCAAAGTTAATGCCAGTGAATGACCAAACAATAATGATGATTGTCACGATCGCAATCAGCCAATGCACTACTTGCTTCTTACGGTCAACGGGTTTAGCAGGTAATTTTTTCATAGTAGTATCCATTATCTCATTAACGCCTCCCGTGACTTAGATGAAACATAGTCGATTAAGACAACAACTACGATAATAACGATGATGATCGTACCAGTTTGAGCATAGTTGAAGACCTGCAAAGTCTGTTGCAAGTTCAAACCAATACCACCGGCACCGATATAACCAAGGACTGTTGATGCTCTGACATTGATTTCGAATGCATATAAAACATATGAAATGAAGTAAGTCATGATTTGTGGCAAAACTGCTTGGTGAATAATTTGTAATTTATTAGCACCTACTGCAGTTAAAGCTTCAATTGGACCTGGATCAATAGTTTCAATTGCTTCGTAGAACAGCTTAACAACCACACCAAAGGTGAAAACTGCCAAAGCCATGACACCGGCAACAGGACCGATACCAACAACAGCTACGAAAATCGCACCCAAAAGCAAGTCAGGAATAGTTCTGATGATGTTCATGATAAAACGAAGCACACCAGTCACTGCCTTGTTTTTAACAATATTACGTGCGATTAATAATGAATAAATAAATGCGATTACTGACCCAATGACGGTTCCCAAAACAGCCATTTTAATCGTTTCAATCAACTTAGGCCAAATAACACTCATATAGCCCCAATCTGGGTGAGACATTTGCACAAAAATATCCGCAAATTGATCCCAGTTTTGGAATAAAACAGAAATGTGCGTATTGGTTACATCAATTGAAATGAACAAGCCAGCGACCATGATGATGGTCCAAACCAAATTCATAATCTTGAATTTACGCTTAGGCAAATTCATTGCATCTTTTGTTTTAGGCATTATTCTGCCTCCTCGCTGCCGTCGCCACCATTATAAATATCAGTGAAGACAGACTTAGGAGTATCCTTCATCTTACCATCATAAACAACTTGACCAGCGCGAATACCAATTACACGTTCACCAAATTGTTGAGCCAATTCGATACTGTGCAAGTTGGCAACAACAGTCATGCCGTATTTTTCGTTCAACATCTTTAAGTCATTCATGACTCTGACTGATGTTTGTGGGTCAAGTGATGCAGTTGGTTCATCGGCCAAAATAATTTTAGGATTTTGCATCAAAACACGAGCAATCGCAACACGTTGTTGTTGACCACCAGATAACTCATCGGCACGAGCATAAACCTTGTCAGCCAAGTCAACTTTTTGCAATGCCTCATAGGCCTTTTGTTTATCTTCTTTGCTAAATAAATTAAACGTGGTCTTCCAAGTTGGGTAATAAGCAACGCGGCCAACTAATACATTACGTAAAACGCTGGAACGCTTAACTAAGTTAAAGCTCTGGAAAATCATTCCGATATCACGGCGCAAGTTACGCAAGTTCTTACCTTTTGCCTGAGTAATTGACTTGCCGTCAATCAAAATATCGCCCGAACTGATATTGTGTAAACGATTGATGGAGCGAAGCAGAGTTGATTTACCTGCACCTGATAGACCAACTACTACAACGAATTCGCCCTTATTAATTGTTAAATTGATGTCCTTTAAACCGACAGTCCCATTGTCATAGATCTTAGAAACATCTTTTAATTGGATCATTGGCTTATCTGCCATTTAATCGCAGCTCCCTTAATTTGAATTATTATTTCTTAGTGGATTCAACCATCTTGTCATACTTACGAACAATGTTGAAGTCACTGTCCTTAGCGTAATCATAGCCTTCGTGGCTGTAGACACTTTCAATAACCTTACGGCCTTCCTTAGACTTACCAACAGCGATAAATGCCTTAGCAAGCTTCTTGCGGAATGACTTAGACATGCTTGGAATTACTGAAATAGTATCGTTTGGAATTGGCTTAGTGAAGTAAATTGGAACAACTTGACTCATAATCTTTGGGTTGTCCTTCAAAACAGTGTTACGTGCATCTTCAAAGACAAATGCTGCATCGGTGTCACCGTTCAATACGTTCAAAACAGCTTGGTCATGACCAGTTACAGTAACTAACTTAGAGTCCTTGGTTACATCCAAGCCCTTTTCCTTAAGTTCAGCAACTGGGAAAACGTAACCTGCAGATGAAGTTGGGTTTTGAACTGAGATTGACTTACCCTTCAAGTCCTTCCATGACTTAATCTTTGAACCCTTCTTAACAAGGATTTCGGCACGATAGTTCTTAACTAAATTCTTAGTTGCCTTACCGCCTGGTTGTTTAACGCCCCAACGTTCAGCTTGCAAAAGCAAATCAGCAGCGCCTTGCTTGTGAGCCAATACATAACCATCTGGTGGAAGGAAACCAACATCAACCTTCTTTGACTTCATAGCTTCTACAACAGTGTTGTAGTCAGTTGACATTGAAACGTGAACAGGAATACCTAATCTCTTTGAAAGCATCTTTTCAAGAGGCTTAGCACGAGCTTGCAACTTAGTTGCAGCTTGACTTGGTACAAATTGAATAGTTAATGACTTAGGAGTGTAGTTTTCCTTTGAACTACTGCTCTTACTTGAACATGCAGTTGCAACAACTGCAACAAGCATTGCCACAACGGCTACCAAGATTTTACGAAATCTTTTCATTGATTCCTCCATAAAACACAAAATAAACAAAAACAAACTTGACGCTAAAAAAGGCTTAATTACGAGTCGCTCAAAGACGACCAATAATTAAGCCTTTTTAAGAACGTTATTATTAAATAAACGAACAGAAAAAACATCTTCACGGGAGGAAGACTTTGCCACAGTAAGAAAAACGTTTTCAATTCTTTTAGCTTGTGCAAGCAATTTATCCCACTCTCCTTCAGTCATTCCACGTTCATTTTATAAAATGATACCAAAAGCATTCGTATTCTATCAAGCTTTTTGACTAATTTTTATAAAAAAAACGTTAAATGAGTATATTCACATCTAACGTCCATTCTTATAGGAATTAGTTCTTCTTCATCGTTGGTTTTACTGGGTTGTTAGCCATATCTGTCTTAACAATCAAAACATCAGCCAACGCATGTTGGTTAACATATTCAGTAACTGAACCCATAAGCATTCTTTCAACGGCATTCAAACCAGTTGCACCCATTACGATCAAATTGTTATGGTGGTCCTTAATGAAGTCGTAAGAAATAATCCGCTTAGGACTGCCATAACGAATGTGATAATCAACATCGTCAAAACCGAAGTTATCGTGAGCCCATTTCTTCAAACTCTTCAAGTATTCTTCAGAATCTTGAGTCATTTGGTAAATGGTATCTCCTGAAATCAAAGTGTCTTGCATTTCACCCATAAATTGACGCGTATCGATTACGTTCAATACATCAACATGAGCACCATCACGCAAACCAACTTTTACAGCCTTGTCAAAGGCTCTTTCAGCTGATTCTGAGCCATCAACTGGAACTAAAATGCTTTCTTTTCTTTTATCTGTCACGTTAATTCATCTCCTATAAATTGCACTAGTACTTACTCTTTATTTTAGCATAATTTTGAAAGCCGTTACTTTTTAATTGATTGTTTGCTTGAAGATTTGTTGCTAAAATAATATTCATGACATTCATTAACAGAAAGGGGAGAATTTTTTTGACTAAAAAATTAACTAATCAATTAATCGGCGTAACTAGTGGACGCAACTTCCGTGAACTTGGAGGTTATGAAACTTTATCCGGTAAAAAAATCAAGATGCACAAGTTGCTCAGAACCGGTAACTTAGCTGATCTTTCACCATTTGATAAGCAGTTTTTAACTGATTACGGCGTTAAATATGACGTGGACTTCAGAAGTAAAGAAGAAGTTGATAATCAACCCGATCGCGTGCCAGATGGTGTTGAATATATCTATGATCCCGTCTTCAGTGAGGACTTAACCAATTCATCCAAGAGTATCACTGACTTAGATACACAAGCACACGACGACGCTGATTTTGGCTTCAATCACATGCATTATGCTTACGAAGACATGATCGAAAGTGAACCTGCACAAAAGGCATATCGCAAGTTCTTCGATGTCTTGCTTGAAAATACGGTGGATGGCGAAAGTGTTATTTTCCACTGTACTGCAGGCAAGGATAGAACCGGCTTCGGTGCATTACTTGCATTATCTGCTCTTGGCGTACCACTAAATACGATTAAGAAAGACTATCTTTTAACCAACATCACTACCAAGGATTTCGTCGACAGTATGGTTGAACATGCCCGTCAAAATGGTAAAAATGAAAATGTGCTGCAATCGATTCGTGACATTCAGAGTGTCCGCAGTGAATACCTTGACCATGCTGTTAAAGTACTAAACGATGAATATGGCGGTATTAATAACTACCTACGCGATGTAATGAAGCTCTCAAGTGCAGACATCATGAAGTTGCGTAATATTTATCTTGAAGATTAGAAAAAGAAGGCTAAAAACTAGTCTTCTTTTTTCTTGCTAAATTTTTGCTCTAAAAAGGCATAAATCGCGCTAGGATCAGTAAAATTAAAAACTTCGCGCAATTCGTTGGCTGGCGTATTAGCCAAAAAATCCATCACTTGAGCTAATAATGCAGCTTGCCCATCTGGGTCATTATCTAAAAGCATGAATAAAAATTTAACTTCAATTGCTTGGCTAGGATTAATCATATTATGAAAAGTGACTGACGTTTTCAGCGCAACCGGAACAATCAGTCTCGTGTTAACAAACTCGCCCTCGGTGTGCGGAATCGCAATATTAGGAATATTTTTACCTAGTGTTGCAGTATCCAATCCCGTTGGAAAATTATGCTCTCTTTCGACAATATGGTTTAAAAAGTTTCCCTTAACATAGCCACTTTCGCGTAAATGCTCGTAAACTTCTTTAAAAACCAAATCTTGCTTAGTTTGATTAGAAATAAATACTGCATCAGGTGCAAAAAGATTTTGATTAGTCATTGGATTTTTCCTTCCTAATGTGGAATTAACATTTTCACCATAAGTTAACAAGACGTTTTTTTCAACCCAAAAGATGGTAAAGTTAAGGTAAATCATTTTTAAAGGGAGAAAAATATGGCAAAGACAAAAACTTTATACTTTGGTGCCGGTTGGTTCAACGAAAAGCAAAATAAGGCTTACAAAGAAGCAATGGAAGCTCTAAAGCAAAATCCTACCGTTGACTTAGAAAACAGCTATGTACCACTTGATAATCAATATAAGGGTATCCGCGTTGATGAACATCCTGAATACTTGCACGACATTGAATGGGCATCAGCTACCTACCATAACGACTTAGTAGGGATTAAGTCCAGCGACATCATGCTTGGCGTTTACTTGCCTGAAGAAGAAGATGTTGGTCTGGGAATGGAACTTGGCTATGCCCTTTCAAAAGGCAAGTATATCTTGTTGGTAATTCCTGATGAAGATTACGGTAAGCCAATCAACTTAATGAGCTGGGGTGTTTGCGATAACGCAATTAAGATCAGTGAATTAAAAGACTTCGACTTCAACCGCCCTCGTTACAACTTCTACGACGGCGCAGTTTATTAAAAAAATTAAGCAGACATACTAATATAGCTAAGCATAACTAAAACGACATCGCTAATTATCTAGCGGTGCCGTTTCTTTTTTCAGATTACCTAAATTCATCAAAAAAGATTCCAAGAACCTTTTCTAACTTTTAATCCTCAATTCTTTCTCTACCTTTTGATCTTTGTTCTAATGGATCATATCCCAAATCTTCAATCTGCAATCTTTTTTCTTTAGCAGACATTTTTGATACTTCGTCCCAAAAATTAGTTTTTCTTTTTTCATTTCAAGATTGCCATTAGGCTTTAGAATTAACACCACATTATCGCCTTTTTTAAACACCAGTACTTACTCCGATCACAACAGATAAAAATAATAGGAAAAATGATATTACATTTCATCAAAACTAATCAACTTGCACCCCACTTGTTCTGCCAGCTCCGTACATGAATCCGTAAAACCTGACTTTGAAAACAAGTAGTAATGCCTTTTAGCCACGCTAATCAAATTACTCAAATTAATTAATTTTTCCAAGACACTTCTAGGTATAGGCTCGTTTTTCCACTTACATTCACCGAAATATCCAACTAGATTATCTGAAGTCAGCCCCACTACATCTAATTCGACTTGCTTTTTCTCTTGCGGATCATTGCCCCACCAATTACCTAGATAAATAAACGGCATAGGGATAACTTCATCATCCTCATCATGATCCCACATGTAATTTTGAGCCAATTTTTCGAATTCCGGTCCCATGAAATTGTGTAAATCTTGTTTGATTACTTTCATTACCAATGAAGTTTGTCCTCGATCAATGGAACTCATATATTTACCCAAATATGTATACCAGAATCTAAACAAGCCATCTGCAATTTGATAGATTGTTTTACGTGATTTAGGCTTAGCCTGATCAGTTACCGGCACTTTGCGCTCAATAATGCCTAACTCAATTAAATTAGTAACGTTGCTAGTAACCAACGGCGTCGATAAATGAGCCTTAGTTGCAATGTCATTAATCCTAGATGCGCCGCCTGCAATTGCATTAATAATTGAATTATAATTTGCTGGATCACGCAATTCTTGCTTCAATAAATTATTAGGTTCTTGAAAAAGTGGTGCATTTACGTCCATAAAGTTTTCTTCAATATTTTCCCAAACATCTTTGTCTTCTGACATATAAGACAAATATAATGGAATACCCCCAGTAATTGTATTTAGAATGAAAGCCTCTTCCTTATCCATGTGTGGAAAATATTCTTGTGTCTCATGTAACGTAAATGGCTGTAATTTAAACTGAGCAGTTCTTCTGCCGTACAAAGGACTCTTATAAGACAAAACCTGCTCTTCCATAAATGACATTGAAGAACCACATAGAATCAGAAATAAATTTGTTTGTTTAAATTCATGATCAATATAAGACTGTAGCATTGAACTAATTGCATGGACTGCATTAGCTAAGTATGGATATTCATCAATAACTAATACTATTCTTTCTTTTTGAGCCAATCGAGCAATTTCTCGAAAACAATTTTCAAAATTACCATAGTTTACACTGCTCAGACTATCTGGATCTTTAAAATGTTCGATTGCAGAAGAAAAGCGTTCAAGATTATAGAATTCATTTTCTTCTAGCCCGGTAAAGTAAATAGTTGGCTTATTTCTAACAAATTCGTTAATTAATGCTGTTTTTCCAATTTGTCTACGACCATAGATCGCTGCAAATTGAAATTTATCAGCTTGATACATTTTCTCTAATTTTGTAAGTTCTTTCTTTCGTCCAATAAACATTTGGTCACCATCTTCTAAATTATACTTTACTAAATTATAACTTACTAAATCATAATTTACTAAAGTATAATTTACTACATTGCAATATAGTACATCGTAATGTAGTAAACAGATGTGATTACATCGGATAAAAAATTTAAGCCAAAATTAAATGACCCTTCGCATAATTCATTCCAGCGAAGGGTCATTTCTTTGTTACGTATAAAAATTGCAACGATTGCTTACTTTAGCTTTCCCTTTCTAAGCTCATCGTGAGTAGTAATTGTCGTAAATCTAATCGTCTTCTTCGAATCGACTTTATAATAAACGACTAACAAATCATTTAAAATATGATATTCATTAAAACCAATCCACGGTTCATCTGTTAGTTTATGATCATAGTAAGGACCATTAGGATCGTTGATATTATCAAAATCATCTTTATTACTAGGTAGTTTTCCATCACGCTGAAGCAAAATCATAGTATATTTAAGTGTTTCTGTAGCGTCAGTTGCTTCATCATCGCTTAAATCAAAAATTTTCTTCAAATTAGCAAATCTTTTATCAAAAAGCTTAGTTGTCTTAATTTTATACATATTAAACCCCTAAGTTTTTGAAATATTCATCTAGATTATCTACTGTATTATCATCATCAGGAATTAACCCATTAACAATAGCTAACTCTTTAACCATCGCTTTTTTGCTTTCTTCATCAAAGCTTTTATTCTTATCTGGTACTACTTTTAAGCTAAACGGAACAGCTTGTTCCCTAGCTACACGAGTTACAAAAACATTAAGTAAAGCTGACGAGGTCAATCCCATTTTCTCAGCTGCCTGATTAAAAAGACTTTTAGTTTTTGCATCGACTTTAAAATTAATTGAAGCTGTTGTCATAATTATCCTCCTTATATATCTAATATACGCATAATATGTATTCATATTATATAAAGTGACAGCCTAGTAGGCAACAATAATGCTAAATACCAAACCTTTCTCAGCCAAAATTAAATGACCCTTCGCATACTTCATTCCAGCGAAGGGTCATTTCTTATTAATATTTATCATGTATGAAAGTCTTTCTTAATCCTAATCCAAGTGATTCATCAACTAGTTATTATTCTATGCCTACTAATAATTTCACGGCCTCTTATGTACATTAATATCACTTGACGATTATTGAACTACATTTTGTTTTCAATTTACGATGCCCAGTGGTATCACAAACCTTTCTATATATATGACTTTCTACTCTCAAGTGCCCATCGGAACTCACCTGTCTCCTTTTACTTAAACTTATTTAAATATTTTTTATTTCTTAATTTCTTTACACTCATAATATAGCACATTTATTTCAAAATTGAAAGCGATTACATAAAATAATTATTTTATATTTCCGCAATACTTTCAGTCATATTAAATAAACTCAATCTAATGAAAAAACGCTCTACTCTAATGCAATAACTTTAAAAGACATCACAAACGTCGCTAGCCTCAGCTAAAGCATTTAGCATATTTGATCTAAACTTTGGTGAAACAAAAAAATCGTTACTCATTTGTGGACTTCGAGTAACGATTTTTTGTGTCTTAATCTCTCGCATATGCAAGATGTTTCTTCTTCTGTATTATTATACTACCATAATTTCTTATTTTTTTCTATAATTTAGTGGTATTTGTAAGTGTCAATATTTTTGCGGTAGGTTGTGAACCATTAGTCTAACCTTAATTTC